>CAIYWM010000826.1 GCA_903929895.1 uncultured Alphaproteobacteria bacterium | reverse complement strand
TGGACGACGGCGCCATAGGCCGCCACCGAAGCCATGTCTGCATCGGCCGCCGGCTCTTCGCGAAAGGCCGCCTGTACCAGGGTTATGCCCTGCTCGGCATCGAGGAAGGCTGTGACCACACGGAAGAGATGGAAGGCGAGCGCGCGATAGCTGCGAGGGCGGCCAGGTACGTGGACGTGTAGCTTGTCGTACGGCATGAGCGGCAGCAGCCCGATGGCGGCGCTCATGAATTTGTCGAGGCGTGCATAGAGCTCTGCGGGCGAGAGTTCGGGCCCCGATTTCTCCTGCAAACCGAGAAAGGCCACGATCTCCCGCGTGCTCTGGCCGAAGATGAACTCGGCACCGCGCGACAGGACAGGCACGGACCGTGCGCCGAGCGCCTGCAGCTCTGCGAGGCCGGCCGGATCTTCGAGGACATTTACGGAGACGAAGTCGATCCCACGGATCGATAGAAACTCTTTGAGTCTCAGACAGCTCGTTCAACCGGGCTGCCAGAAGACCTTCAACGGCTCTGTCATGACTTGCTCCTGAGGTCGCTCAATTGGCGGCCGGGATACCCGGCGTGTCAAGCAGCGTGCGTCCCCTCGGAGGTCTGGGGCGGCTAGGCCTTGCGGTGGCAGACCACGCAGATCTTGTTGCCGTCGAGGTCGCGGAGATACGCACCGTAATAGTTGGGATGATAGTGGGCGCGAAGGCCGGGTGCGCCCTCATCCTTGCCGCCCGCGGCCAGGGCCGCCGTGTGCGCGGCATCGACGGCGCCGCGGTCGGGCGCCTCTAGGCCGATCGTGATGCCGTTGCCGACCGAGGCCGCTGCCTTGTCGATCGGACTGAGGATCCAGAGCTGGGGCCGCCCGCCCGCCGGCCCGTAGCCGACTGCGTGCGGATAATCCATGTGACGCACCAGGCCGAGCGGCTGCAGCAATGCGTCGTAGAAGGGCTTGGCCTTGCCCACATCGTTGCTGCCGATCGTCACGTGACTGAACATGGATCGTCTCTCCTCTTCTCACCGCATCAGGATGGCTCAGCTGCCGGGCGAGGCAAGCCAAAACGATCGCGCAAGGTGGTGCCTTCGTAGGCGGTCCGGAACAGTCCGCGCTTCTGGAGGATGGGCACGACCTCGGCCGTGAATACATCGAGCATCGCGGGCAGCAAGGGCGGCATGAGATTGAAGCCGTCGGCGGCACCTTCGTTGAACCAGTCTTCGATCAGGTCGGCGATCTGCTCGGGCGTACCGGCGGTGGTGAAGTGGCCGCGCGCGCCGGCGAGATAGGCGAGCAGCTGACGCAGGGTGAAGTTCTCGCGCCGGACCAGCCCGACGATCACCTCGGTGCGGCTGCGCGCGGCCTGGACCGTGCCGGGATCGGGGAAATCCTCGGCCGTGAGCGGGCGGTCGAGCGGCAGGTGCGAGAAGTCGTGGCCGCCGAACCGGCCGCTCAACCGCTTGCGCCCGACTTCGGGATCGGTGAGATCGTTCAGCTCCTTCGCAAGCCGCTTTGCCTCCGTCTCGGTCGAGGCGATCACCGGGCTGAGGCCGGGCAGGATCAGCACATGCTCGGACGGACGACCTTCGGCCGCTGCCAGCTTCTTGAGGTCGGCATAGAATTCCTGCGCGGTGGTCTTCTCCATCTGGGCGGTGAAGACCGCCTCGGCATGGCGTGCGGCGAAGCGGCGGCCGGTGTCGGACGAGCCTGCCTGCACGAACACCGGCCGACCCTGCGGTCCGCGCGGCATGTTGAGTGGCCCGGCGACGCGATAATACTTGCCCTCGTGATTGATCGGCCGGATGCGATTGGCGCGCGCATAGTGGCCGCTCGCACGATCGTCGAGCACGGCATCGTCGGCCCAGCTGTCCCACAGTGCCTTCGCGACCTGCACGAACTCCTCGCCGCGCTCGTAGCGCTCGTCATGACTCACCAGGCCCGTGCCCCCGAAGTTGCGTGCAGCCGGGGCCAACCAGGAGGTGACGATGTTCCAGCCGACCCGGCCGCCGCTGATATGGTCGAGGGAGCCGAACTGTCGCGCGAGATTGAACGGCTCAGAGTAGGTGGTCGAGGCCGTGGCGATCAGGCCGATGCGCTGCGTCGAGCCGGCGATCGCGGCAAGTGCGGTGATCGGCTCGAGCCAAGTGCTGGCGGCGTGCGCCACGGTGTCGGCGAGCGCCAGCTGGTCTGCCAGGAAGATCGAATCGAAGAGGCCAGCCTCGGCGCGTTGCGCGAGGTCCCGGAAATACTCGATGTCGGTCAGCGCCAGCGGCGAGGAGTCGGGATGCCGCCACGACGCTTCGTGATGGCCCCGGCTCTGGATGAACAGGTTGAGGTGGAGCTGACGCTTCATCCTCTCACTGTGCAGCCGGCGCGTAGACCGACGCAAGCTGGCGCGACACGAGTCGCGCATAGAGACCGCCGCGCGAAACCAGAGAGGCGTGCGTTCCACTTTCCGCCAAGCGGCCCTCGTCGAGCACCACGATCAGGTCGGCGTCGCGTACCGTCGACAGACGATGCGCGATCACGATGGTCGTGCGATCGGCCTTGAGCACGTCGAGGGCGCGCCGCACCGCCTGTTCATTGACTGCGTCGAGATGCGAGGTCGCCTCGTCGAGGATCAGGATCGGGGCATCCTTCAGGAAGGCGCGGGCTATCGCCACGCGCTGGCGCTGGCCGCCGCTCAGACTGGTGCCGCGCTCGCCGACCGGCGAGTCGAGACCCTGCGGCAGCGCCGCGACCAGCTCGCCCAGCGACGCATGCTCGATGGCGGCCAGCAGCTCGGCTTCCGCCGCTTCGGGCCGTGCAATCAGGATGTTGGCCCGCAGCGTGTCGTTGAACAGGTAGGTGTCCTGCGCCACGAGCGCCACGAGGCCGCGAAGCTCGTCGAGCTTGTAGTCGCGCAGGTCCGTGCCGTTCAGGGTGATGCGCCCGGAATCGGGATCCCAGAAGCGCATCAGGAGCTGCGCCGTCGTGGTCTTGCCCGCGCCTGATGTGCCGACCAGCGCCACCGTCTTGCCGGCGGGAATGGCGAAGCTGACGTCGGAGAGGGCGCGGCGCGTCTGGCCGGGATAGCTGAAGTTCACCTGCTCGAGGGCGAGTGCCGCCGCGCCGCGTGCCGCTGGCACGCCAGGCCCGTCGCGCACCGGGATCGGTTCGTTGGCCAGCGCATAGACGCGCCGCGTCGCGCCCAGTGTGTCGGCGAGCTGGCGCCCGATCTGCGCGATCTCCGAGACCGGCAGGAAGGCCGACATGGCGAGGATGGTCATGAGCGGCAGCAGGCCGGGATCGAGCGTGCCGCGGGAAGCGAGGATCGCGCCGACCACGACGATGGCGAGGCC
>CAIYWM010000825.1 GCA_903929895.1 uncultured Alphaproteobacteria bacterium | reverse complement strand
GTGACAAGTTCACGCTCGACGGCAAGGTGCCGCCCGGCATCAACGACGGCGTCCCCGGGGCCTCCACGGGACGCCTCACCTTCGACGCAACGCCGCGCACGGTGATGGCCGTGTTCAACAACGAGACCATCCCGACCCGCACCTGGCCCGCCAAGGACGGTCACATCGTGGTGGCGGAGTTTTTGAACTGAGCTTTCATGTTCCTCTCCCCCCCTAGCGGGGGAGAGGAGGAAGACGACGATTAACCCTCGTACGTGTATTTGAAATTGCAGTGGCTGGCGCCCTGCATGATCGTCTGCGTGCGCTCGAGCTTGAGCTTGGGGTCATAGCCCTCGCAGAAGGCGCCGTCGCGGTTGCAGGAGAGGAGGGCGCCGATCTCGCCCAGGCCCATCGCCTTGTAGGTCTCGGCGTACTGGCAGCGCACGACGTTGAAGGTGAAGGTGTCGGCGGTCTGTTCCTTGACGTCGATCTCCAGCGACCCGCCCTTGGTCCAGAGGTGCTGGATGTCCTGAAACGACTTGAGCGACGTGCCTCCGGGCACCGAGGCGGCGAAGGCCTTTGCCTGTTCGATGGCCGAGCGGCGCACCGATTCCTCGATCGTCTTCTTGGCGACCTCGATGCCGTGGCTGGCCTTCAGGGTCTCGTAGACCTCTTTGAGGATCTCGGCCTCGATCGTGCGCCTCTCCAGCATCGAGAGGCCTTCCGGATGGGTGGAAGCGGTGGGCGACTGGCTCATGGCTTGTCTCCAGAACAGGGAATAATCGAACCTAGCGTGTCGGCGGCATCTTGACAGGGGGGAGCCCCGATGAAATATCGGCCCCGACATGATTTCGCTCGCCCTCCTCCGGTCGCGACGTCGCCGCTCGCAAAAGCGGTAAGAGAACGCGCGCGCGCAACAGTAACAAACGCGCCGTATCGTGAAGCCGCTGGAGAGACGAAGCGGCTTCCCATTCCTTCCCCCTCCAGTCGGCCCTCCCTTCAAGGCCCTGCATCGAGAGAGAAGACCATGACCAGCAACAAGACGAAGATTTTCATCGACGGCCAGCACGGCACCACCGGCCTGCAGATCCTCGACCGGCTCAAGGACCGGGCCGACATCGAGCTGCTCGAACTGCCGCTGGCCGACCGCAAGGACTTAGGGAAGCGCGCCGAAATCGCCAAGGCGTCCGACATCACCGTGCTCTGCCTGCCCGATGCCGCCGCCAAGGAGCTGGTCGCGGAAATCGGAGATTCCGACACGGTCGTGATCGACGCCTCGACGGCGTATCGGGTGGCCGACGGCTGGACCTACGGATTTCCGGAACTCGCCAAGGACCAGCGCAAGAAGCTGCTCGCCTCGAACCGCATCAGCAATCCGGGCTGCTATCCGACCGGCGCCATCGCGCTGCTGCGGCCGCTGGTCGATGCCGGGATCGTGCGCGCCGACTCCACGCCCGCGGTGTTCGGCGTGTCGGGCTATACCGGCGGCGGCAAGGAGCTGATCGCCGTCCATGAGCAGCCCGGCGTCGAGCCGTTCGGCCTCTACGGGCTCGAACTCACGCACAAGCACGTGCCGGAGATGAAGAAGTACTCCGGCCTCACGCACGCGCCGCTCTTCGTGCCGTCGGTCGGCCACTATGCCCAGGGCATGCTGATCACCGTGCCGATCACACGCGACATCACCACGAAGCAGGTGACGGCCAAGGACGTGCACCAGGTGCTGAGCGACTATTATGCCGGCGAGACCTTCGTGCCGGTGCGGCCGCTTGCCGACCGGGCGTGGCTGGAGCGCGACCGGTTCCTGCGGGCCGACCGGCTGATTGACACCAACACGATGGAACTCGCGGTCTACGGCAACGATGCCGACGGCAACGTGCTGGCCGTGGCCTCGCTCGACAATCTAGGCAAGGGTGCTTCGGGCGCGGCGGTGCAGTGCATCAACCTCAAGACCGGCGTCGACGAGACGACGGGCCTCAAGCTCGGCTGAGACGCGTCTCATGGACGACACACCGGCGCTGCGGCGCGCGGTGGCGGACGATGTCGCCGCCGTGCGTGTGCTCACGCGCGAAGCCTATGCCAAGTGGGTGCCCGTCATCGGCCGCGAACCGCTGCCGATGGGCGCCGACTATGACGAGGCGGTGCGCCGGCACCGCGTCGACCTGGCGTTTCTCGATGGCGGCCTCGCCGCCCTCATCGAGACGATCGACAAGGGCGATCATCTGGTGATCGAGAACGTCGCCGTCGCGCCTGCCTTCCAGGGGCGGGGCCTCGGCCGGTATCTGCTCACCCACGCCGAGCGGCTGGCGCTCGATCTCGGCTACGCCGACGTGCGCCTCTACACGAACAGGATGTTCGAGGCGAACGTGCGGCTCTATCTCGCCTTCGGCTATCGGATCGACCGAGAGGAGACATCGGCGCTCGGCGTCACGGTCTATATGAGCAAGCCCCTCCTGCCGTGCGGCGTCGCGGCTTGACCGTGATCCCTTGAATGTGGTCGCGTCCGGCGCGGAGGAAAAAGCCATGCCGGACAGCAAGCCCAAGAACAAGACGCCCGACCAGCTGCGCAGCGCGCGCTGGTTCGCGCCCGACGATCTGCGCGCCTTCGGCCATCGCTCGCGGGCGATGCAGATGGGCTACGCGCCCGAGGAATGGGCCGGCAAGCCGGTGATCGCCATCCTCAACACCTGGTCCGACGCCCAGCCCTGCCACATGCATTTCAAGACCCGCGTTGACGACGTGAAGCGCGGCGTGCTGCAGGCCGGCGGCTTCCCGATGGAACTGCCAGCGCTGTCTCTGTCCGAAAGCCTGCTGAAGCCGACGACCATGCTCTACCGCAACCTGCTGGCCATGGACGCGGAAGAGCTGCTGCGCGGCCATCCGGTCGATGGCGTCGTGCTGATGGGCGGTTGCGACAAGACCCCGCCGGCGCTTTTGCTGGGCGCGATCAGCATGGGCCTCCCGACGATCTACCTGCCGGCCGGGCCCATGCTGCGCGGCAACTGGAAGGGCAAGACTTTGGGCTCGGGCTCCGATGCCTGGAAGTACTGGGACGAGCGCCGGGCCGGCAAGATTTCCGACTCCGACTGGGTCGACGTCGAGGCCGGCATCGCGCGCAGCTATGGCACCTGCATGACCATGGGTACGGCGGCCACGATGATGGCGATGGCCGAGACGCTCGGCATGTCGCTGCCCGGCGCCTCGTCGATCCCCGCCGCGGACGCCAACCACATCCGCATGTCCTCCGAATGCGGCCGGCGCGTCGTCGACATGGTCTGGGAAGACCTGACGCCGAACAGAATCCTGACGCACGAGGCGTTCCTGAACGCCATCACCGTGGCGATGGCGGTCGGCTGCTCGACCAACGCCATCATCCACCTGATCGCGCTGGCGCGGCGCGCCGGCCAGAAGATCGGCCTCGACGATTTCGAGCGTGCCAGCCGCACGGTGCCGGTGATCGCCAACATCCGGCCCAGCGGCGACAAATACCTGATGGAGGATTTCTTTTACGCGGGCGGCCTTCCCGGCCTGATCGAGCAGATCCGCGACCACCTGCATCTCGATGCGCTCACCGTGACAGGAAAGACGCTGGGCGAGAACGTGAAGGGCGCGGAGATCTACAACGACGACGTGATCCGCTCCGTCGCCAACCCGATCTACAAGGAAGGCGCGCTGGCCGTCCTCAAGGGCAACCTGGCGCCCGACGGCTGTGTCATCAAACCGAGCGCCTGCGCGCCGAAGTTCCTGAAGCACACCGGTCCGGCCCTGGTGTTCGACGACTATCCGTCGATGAAGGCGGCGATCGATCGCGAGGATCTCGACGTCACCGAGGACACGGTGCTGATCCTGCGCAACGCGGGGCCCCAGGGCGGGCCGGGCATGCCGGAGTGGGGCATGCTGCCGATCCCGACCAAGCTGGTGAAGCAGGGCGTGCGCGACATGATGCGCATCAGCGACGCCCGCATGAGCGGCACCAGCTACGGTGCCTGCGTGCTGCATGTCT
>CAIYWM010000824.1 GCA_903929895.1 uncultured Alphaproteobacteria bacterium | reverse complement strand
CGGATCGGCGCCGCGACGATTTTAGGGACACGATTCCCCCGCTATAAGGGTCGCCCTCATGAACACCCTTTCCGCGATCCTCCTGGCGATCCCCTACCCCCAGATCGACCCTGTCCTGGTCCAGCTCGGGCCCTTCGCCATCCGCTGGTACGCGCTGGCCTACATCGCGGGCCTGGTGATCGGCTGGCAGGTCATGCGCCGCGTCTGCGCGCAGCCGCCCAAGGTGCTGTCGCCGCTCAAGATCGACGACTTCCTGCTGTGGGCCGCGCTCGGCGTCATCCTGGGCGGGCGGCTGGGCTACGTGCTGTTCTACAAGCCGGGCTTCTACATCGAGCATCCGCTGGCCGCGCTTACCCTGTGGGAAGGCGGCATGTCCTTCCACGGCGGGCTGCTGGGCGTCATCGCCGCCATCCTGCTGTTTGCGATGCGCAACAAGGCCGATCCCTTCATGCTGTCGGACCTGGTGGCGATCGTGGCGCCGCTCGGCCTGTTGTTCGGCCGCCTCGCCAACTTCATCAACGGCGAGCTGTGGGGCCGCGTGAGCGACGTGCCCTGGGCCATGGTCTTCCCGCGCGGCGGCCCCCTGCCGCGCCATCCCAGCCAGCTCTACCAGGCCTTCTTCGAGGGCGTGCTGCTCACCCTGATCGTGCTCGCGGTATGGAAGCTCACCGAGGGTCGCCGCCGGCCCGGGCTGCTGACCGGCGTGTTCTGCGCCGGCTATGGCCTCGCCCGAATCGTGGGCGAGCACGTCCGCGAACCCGATGCGCATCTCGGCTACCTGTGGGGGCCGCTCACCATGGGCATGCTGCTGTCGCTGCCCGTGCTGCTGTTCGGCCTCTGGCTGATCCTGCGGGCCTATCGGAAGCCCGCCCTGCCGTGACCAGGGCGCCGTGACCGAGCCCTCATGACTGAATTGGGCGAGCTGATCGCGCGCCGCATCGCGCTCACCGGGCCGATCTCGCTGGCCGACTTCATGGCCGAGGCGCTGGGTCATCCGCGGCTCGGCTACTATCGCCGCGCCGTGCCCGTGGGCGCCGCCGGCGACTTCACCACCGCGCCCGAGATCTCGCAGATGTTCGGCGAGCTGATCGGCGCCTGGCTGGCCGAGCGCTGGCTGGCGATGGGCCAGCCGTCCCCCGTGCGGCTGGTCGAGCTCGGCCCCGGGCGCGGCACCCTGATGGCCGATGCGTTGCGGGCGACGCGCGGCGTGCCCGGCTTCCAGGCCGCGATCGACCTGCATCTCGTCGACACCAATGCGCCGATGCGCGAGGCCCAGCGCGCCGCGCTGCAGGCCCACCATCCGACGTGGCACGAGCGCTTCGACGACGTGCCCGGGGGACCGCTGCTGCTGGTTGCCAACGAATTCTTCGATGCGCTGCCGGTGCGCCAGTTCCATCGCGCCGCGGGCGGCTGGCGCGAGCGAATGGTCGGGCTCGACGAGCGGGGCGGCCTGCGGCTGGCCCTGGCGCCGGGCAACACGCCCTTCGCCTCGCTGCTGCCGGATGCCCACGAAGGCGCCGAAGCCGAACTCAGCGAGGCCGGACGAGCCTTGGCCGGCGCGATCGGCGGGCGCATCGCCCGCGATGGCGGCTGGGCCCTCGTCATCGACTACGGCCTGGAGAACGCGGGTCGCGCCGCCTCGCTGCAGGCGGTGCGCGGCCATCAGGGGGCAGGCATCCTCGACCGCCCCGGCGACACCGACCTCAGCGCCCATGTCGACTTCGCGGCCCTCGCCGCCGCTTCCGGCGTCACGACCTATGGACCGGTGGGCCAGGGTGCGTTCCTGCGCCGGCTCGGTCTTCCCGAGCGCGCGCAGGCCCTGAAGCGCAATGCAAAAGCGGCGCAGGCCGATGCCATCGATGCGGCATCGGCCCGCTTGATCGCGCCCGACCAAATGGGCACCCTCTTCCGCGTGCTGGCCCTCGGCGACGGCAAGAGCGCTCCACCAGCCGGCTTTATGGACACCCCCTCGGACGAAGCATGATCCAGGCCCAGACCCTCGCTGCCCTCGACGGGGTGCAGCATCGCTTCTTCACCCGCCGCGGCGGAGTCAGCACCGGCCTCTATTCTTCGCTGAACTGCGGTTACGGTTCGGGCGATTCGCCCGACAATGTGCGCGAGAACCGCCGCCGCGTGGCCGAACAGTTCGGCCTGGACGAGTCCGACCTGCAGACCGTGCACCAGACCCACTCGACCGACGTGCTCACGGTCGCCGACGGACGCTGGAGCTCGCCGGGTGCACCGAAGGCCGACGGTCTGGTCACCGACCGGCCGGGCGTTGTCCTGGGCGTGCTGGCCGCCGACTGCGCACCGGTCCTGCTGGCCGATGGCGAGGCCTCGGTGATCGGCGCGGCGCATGCCGGCTGGAAGGGCGCGCTGGGCGGCGTCGTCGACACGACGATCGCGGCCATGGAAAAGCTCGGTGCACGGCGCGAGCGTATCAAGGTCGTGGTCGGTCCCTGCATCGGGCCGGACTCGTACGAGGTCGGGCCTGAGTTCCCGGCGCCGTTCCTGGCGCAGGACGCGGCGAACGCTGCCTTCTTCCGGACCGCGACGCGCGCCGGCCATTTCATGTTCGACCTGCCGGGCTATCTCGTGCACCGCATCGCGCGCAACGGTGTGGCCGTGACCGCCACCGGCCACGACACGCTCACCGGCACCGACGACTTCTTCAGCTATCGCCGCAACACCCTGCAGGGTGTGCGCGACTACGGGCGCGGCCTGTCGGCGATCGCCCTCGCGGCCTGACGTGCCCTATTTCATCATCCTGATGGTCTGCTGCCTGCTCGGGGTCGTCGCGACATGCGCCATGTTGTGATGCTGCTCTGCCTGCTCGCCCTTGCGGCGTGCAGCGGATCCCCGAAGCCTTTCGAGCACGATTCGTCGAGGATCTCGTCGGGGCGCCAGATCCGGGACAAGGTCGAGGTCGCGATCAGCCCGCCCCGCAACATGCCGCCGCAAATGGCCGAGCGGGTCGCGGCCGCCCTCGCCATCGAACTGCAATCCTACGGAATCGTGGCCGCGGTGGCCCCCGCCGAGGCACCGATCCAGGTCGACGGCGTGATGAGCACCCGCGACGCCGGCATGTCGATCGAGGTCCAGGTCGACTGGAGCATCCGTGGCAAGCCGCGCACCGACGAGCCGGCGACCGTGAAGACGCGGGCCCCGCCCGAGGACTATGCCGAACAGGCCGAGCGCCTGGTCTCGCGCATCGCGCAGCAGGCCGCCCCGCGGGTCGCGACCCTGATCGGCAAGCCGCCCAACTTCATCCCGCGCGCGCCCGGCCAGGTCGCCGCGGGCGTCACCATCCCCTACGAATTCCCGCCTGATCCCATGACCGCGCCGCAGGCGCCCACGGACGGACCGCCCACCTCCACGACCGTTCCGACACCAGTAGCCGCCAAGCCCGCCGAACCGCAGGTCAAGGTGCTGGTGGCGCCCGTCACCGGCGCGCCGTCCGATGGCAATCGCCAGCTGACATCCGGCATGCGGCGTGCGCTGGGATCGAGCAAGCTTGTGATCGTCGACCAGGCAGAAGACGGCGCCTTCACCGTGGTAGGCACGGTCACCATGACGCCGATCGACGACCGCATGGCCCGGCTCGTCGTCAAATGGATCGTGAAGGATCCGGCCGGCAAGAACGTCGGCGACATCGAGCAGGCCAATCCCGTACCGCTCGCCGCGGCCAAGGGTTCGTGGGCGGGATTCGGCGACATCGTCGCCACCGCCGCGTCCGAAGGCGTGCTCCAGCTGCTCGAGCAGGCGATCAACAAGCCGCGCTGACGTCTGCGCAGCTTCTGAATCGGCTTGTCAGAGGGGGGTTCCCGACTGCTACTGTCCCTTGGGACGGCTCGATTCTTGCAAGCTTGTGCGAGGACAAGAAATGGCCGCGAGACAGGGAGCTAAAAAAGCATGTTTTCATTCAGGAAGTCGGCGTTAGCCGCCATCGCTGCAGCGGGTGTCAGCGGCGTCATGGCCGCCGCCCCGGTGCAGGCACAGACACTCAAGGTCGTGATGCATTCGGACGTGAAGATCCTCGATCCGATCTGGACCACGGCCTACATTCAGCGCAACCACGGCTACATGGTGTGGGACACGCTGTTCTCGGTCGACGAGAAGTTCGACGTCAAGCCGCAGATGGTCGACAAGTACGACGTGTCGGCCGACAAGCTGACCTGGACGTTCACGCTGCGCGACGGCCTCGAATGGCATGACGGCAAGCCCGTGACCGCGGAAGACTGCGTGGCCTCGATCAAGCGCTGGGCCGCCCGCGATTCGATGGGTCAGAAGCTGATGGCATCGGCCGAGGGGCTTGAGGTCGTCGACGCCAAAACCTTCAAGCTGAAGATGAAGGAGCCGTACGGCCTCGTGCTCCAGTCGCTCGGCAAGCCGTCGTCGAACGTGCCCTTCATGATGCCGAAGAAGACGGCCGAAACCGACCCGATGCAGCAGATCAAGCTCGAGGACGTGATCGGCTCCGGCCCGTTCATCTTCAAGGGCGACGAATGGAAGCCCGGCGAGAAGATCGTCTACGTCAAGAACACCAAGTACAAGCCGCGCAGCGAGCCCGCCAACGGACTGGCCGGCGGCAAGGTGGTCAAGGTCGATCGCGTCGAATGGATCGCGATGCCCGACATCCAGACGCAGGTCGGCGCCCTGCAGAACGGCGAGATCGACATGATCGAATCGCCCGGCCATGACCTGCTGCCGCTGCTGGCGAAGGACAAGAACATCAAGCTGGTCAGCTTCAACCCGACCGGCAACCAGTACACGTTCCGCTTCAACAGCACGGCCAAGCCGTTCGACAACGCGAAGATCCGTCACGCCGTGTTCGTGGCCTTCGCGCAGGAGGACTTCCTCAAGGCCACGATCGGCGACCCGCAATGGTTCAAGGTCTGCAAGGCGCCGTTCGTGTGCGGCACGCCGCTCGCCACCGATGCCGGCATGGCGGACGTGCTGAACGGCAACGCCGCCAAGGCCAAGCAGCTCCTGACCGAGGCCGGCTATGACGGCACGCCGATCGTGCTGATGCACT
>CAIYWM010000823.1 GCA_903929895.1 uncultured Alphaproteobacteria bacterium | reverse complement strand
GTCGGGCCCGAAGCCGGGAAGCTTCTGCAGTTCGTCCTGCGTCATGCCCCAGACGCCGGCCGGCGGCGGCAGCATCGTCGCGCCGCGCAGGTCGTTGCCCTGGGCCAGGATGTCGCTGAATGGCGTGCGGTCGAGCGAATAGACCAGCGCCTCGCGCAGCTTGGGATTGTCGAATGGCGGGGCGTCGCGATTGACCAGCAGGTTGCTGTGGACGTTGGTCGGCCGGGCCTCGCAGATCGCATCCTTCTTCTGGTCCTTCACGTCCTTCAGCAGCGGGAAGGTGATGTCGGAATCGAAGGTGAGATCGAATTCGCCGGCGACGAAGCCCAGCACACGGGTGCTGCGGTTGGGCACGATCTTGAACTCGATGGCGTCGAGATAGGGACGGCCCTTCCTCCAGTAGTCGGGATTGCGCACCAGCTTGATGGCCTCGTTGCGCTTGAAGTCCGCGACCTTGAACGGGCCGGTGCCGATCGGCTTGGAGCGCATCACGCGCGAGTCGACGTGACACGGATAGACCGGCGAATAGCCGGCCGCCAGCATCGACAGGAACGACGGCTGCTCGCGCTCCAGGGTGAAGGTCACCTCGTTGTCGCCGTTGGTCGTCACTTCCTTGAGGTTCTTGTACCAGACCTTGCGCGGGTTCTTGCGGATGATCTCCTGCTTGTCGTCGGCACCGCTCAGGGCGTCCCACGTGCACTTCACGTCCTTGGACGAGAACGGCTTGCCGTCATGCCACTTCACGCCGCTGCGCAGCTTGAAGGTCAGCTTCGTCTTGTTGTCGTTCCACGACCAGCTCTCGGCGAGTTCGGGCACGATCTTGTCGGGACTGTTGATCTTCTCCTTAGGATCGAAGAACACGAGATTGTTGAAGACCGACATGAACGGCATGTTCACCGAGATCGTCGCTTCCTCGTGCACCGAGGCACTCGGCGGATTGTCACGATGGGACACGCGGAGTGTCCCGCCCTGCTTCTGCGCGAAGGCAGGAGCGGACAAGACGACGGCGGCCGCGAGGCCGCCGGCAATGATTGCCAGGCGATTGCGCATTTTCTTCCTCCCAGAGGCACGCTCGTTGGCGTGTTCGTTCTTCCCCGTTGCCCGGCAGGCTATCACATCATGTGAGATGGCCAAGCCTTAAAGCGCCGGACCCTTGAGTTCTATCTGGTTCCCTTCCGGATCATGGAAATAGACCGAGGGTCCGGTGCCTTCGGCGCCATAGCGTTCAACGGTTTCGCCGACCGATATCCCGAAGGGCGCGAGTTGCGTGACGATGGCGTCACGATCGAAGGGCTCGATGCGAAAGCAGAGGTGATCCATGTTCGCAACGACAGGGCCCTGCGTTTCGCTTCGCACGAGATCGAGCATCGAGGCACCGGCGCGCATCTGAACGAGGTTCAGTCGCTCGATACGCCGCTCCTCGCGGAATCCCAGTGCCTGTTCGTAAAAACGCACCATGCCGGCCAGATCACGCACACGCAGCACGACATGGTCGATCCGTTCGACTTTAAAGGTCATGGCGAATAGCTTCCTCCGAGCAAGAACGAACCAATGGAGGAGAGAATGGCGTTTGCAGTCAATGCCGCCAAGGCGCGCCTGAAGAAGAACGAGCTGTCGATCGGCATCGGCATCCGGCTGGTCCGCAACGTCGACATCGTGAAGGTCATGAAGGCGGCGGGCTTCGACTGGCTGTTCATCGACCTCGAACACGGATCCATGTCGATCGAGACGGCGTGCGAGATCGCCATCGCCGCGCAGGATTCGGGCATCGCGCCGATCGTGCGCGTACCGTATGGCGAACTGACGATGGCGACGCGCGTGCTCGACGGCGGCGCGCTGGGCATCGTCGTCCCGCATGTCGATACGCCGGAGGAGGCGAAGGAGATCGCCGACAAGCTGCGCTATCCGCCGCGCGGCCATCGCTCGGTGGGCGGCGGCCAGGCGCAGTTCGACTACGAACCGATGCCGCTGGGCGAGATGACGACCAAGTCGGACGAGAACACGCTGATCGTGGTGATGATCGAGACGCCCAAGGCAGTCGAGAATGCCGAGGCGATCGCGGCGGTTCCGGGCATCGACTGCCTGCTCGTTGGGTCGAGCGACCTGTCGATGGAAATGGGCATCCCCGGCGACACCGGCAATCCGAAGGTCCAGGCCGCCGTCGACAAGGTCATCGCCGCCTGCCGCAAGCACGGCAAGTGGCCCGGCATGGGCGGCGCGTATACCGAGGAGCTTCTCAAGCTCTACACCGACAAGGGCATGAAGTTCCTGCTGTCGGGCAACGACCTGCCGATGCTGACCGGCGCCGCGCGTGCGCACCAGGCCAAGGTCCGCGCGTTTCAGAAATGAACGGCCGGGGGCGCGCCACTGGAGTGGCGCG
>CAIYWM010000822.1 GCA_903929895.1 uncultured Alphaproteobacteria bacterium | reverse complement strand
GAAGGTGCGCGCGGCGGCCGTCGTGTCGAACAGGATGACCTTGCCGATATGCGTGGCCAGCATGGTCAACCCGGCTGCACCGTTATCGACCCACGTGTTGCGTGGGCTGGGCGTGAACAGGCCGTTGGCGATGTCGAAGCGCCCTTCCTCGATATCAACGGCACCGGTCCAGCGCTTCTTTACCCAGGTAACGGCCCGCCCGATCGTGTGATCGAGCCAGCCGAGGCCCGCTTGTGCCCATGCCGGTCGCGCGGCTGCGAGGCCGCCTGCGACCTGGTGCGCCATCGCCGCTGCCGTGGGGATCGAATAGATGTAGTAAGGCGTGGCCGACCAATTGATCAGGCTGCCGGTGCTGCTGGCGATCAGTGTCCGGGTGAGCGTATCGGGACTGCCGGTGGCGAAGCTGCCGTAGCCGATTTCCCAGATCGTGCCCGTGCTGTTGCTCGCCAGGTAGAACACGACGGTGTTCGTGCTGAATCCCGTGCGCCAGGTCCTGTAGGCCCCGACCGCGCCGGCCAGCAAGAACGTGCCGGTGCCGGTCGTGCTGGAGCTTTCTGCGATCTTGTCAGCGAACATCTCGCACCTTCAGAGGAATTCGCGGAGCTTGATGCCCACGCCGAACATGTTGCCGTCGCTGTCGAAGGCGGGCGGCAGCGGATAGGAGCCGCCCGCGGTGAAGCAGCCCTGCATGACAAAGCGGTGGAAGTCGGTGGTCGCGCCAGGATCGAGGCAGCAGATGACGTCGCCCCACAGCCCGCGCAGGCGCTGGATCTCGTAGATGCCGTCGAGCGCCTCTCGCTGGTTGACGGCGTAGCATTGCAGTTCGAACAGCCGAGGTGCCGACTCAGCGCGACGGTCGGGGAAGGTGTAGCCGTAGGGCGTCGCGGTCTGGATATCGGTCGGCGCGAACCCGAGAGGAGTGCCGCCCAGGTCAAAATTGATCGAGGGCTGCCAGTACGCACCCAGCACGATGCGGCCGAAGTCGAAGTAGGCCGCGAGCGGGCTTGGGTCGGCGAAGTCGATGCGCCAGTAACGATATGCCGTGCCGTTGGTCCATTTGAGCAGCGACGTGAGGTTCGGCCAGTTGCCGATCGTCGGTTTGCCCGTCGAGGGCCAGGCGCTCTGCGCGGCGGTGTCGATCGGCGGCGCCCCGGTGACGGCCGCGGCACTGGCGGCGGCGCGCACCCGCAGCGTGGAGTTGCCGCTTAAATTGTGTCCCACGATGGCCAGCGCATTGGCGGGCACTGCGCTGCCGAAGTCGACGGTCAGGAATTGGCCCGTCGTGCTGTTGGTTCGCCAGACCTTTTTAGGCTGGATGTTCTGCGCGTTGATCACGCCCAGTGTCGAAAGTTCGCTGCTGGCCGCGAAGCTCGCTGCATCCGACAGCGAGGGCGACAGCAGCAGCATGCGTTCGGATGCCATGTCTCAGCCCCACACGTCGACCTGGAGGTACGGGCCCGCCGTGGCGTTCACGCCGCAGCACCAGAACTGCCTGGCGGCGCCGAAGCCCAGGCGGTTGAAGTTGTCGATCCGGGTGTTGCGGCCGACGGCGTCGGCCAGCGGGTCCATGACCACCGGCACGCTGTAGCGGTAGCGCGGCACCATCAGCAGCCTGGCCTGGCGGGCGGCCTCGGCGTCGCTGTCGGCCTGGTCGCGGTAGCCGGTGTTGGCAATGTAGACCACGACGGCGCCGGGATAGGCGTTGGCGGTCCATTGATCGAAGGCCGTGCTGAATCGCACCGGCGCGCCGTAGATCGCGGCGTCGGCCTGGCTGACGCCGGTTGCGAGCTGCGACTGACCCTGCACCGTGTAGTTCTGACGGAACCCGATATAGGTCGCCCGGCGCGGCGGCAGCCAGTCGGTCATCTGCGGCTCGCCGACGCGACGCTCGCCGACGCCGGCGGCCGGGAAGGACAGGATCAGCGTCGGAGAGACCAGTGCGGGGTCCTCGATCTGGCCCAGAGAGAACAGGCCGTTGAGACGGACGCACCACCAGCCGAGACAGCCGCGCATGACCTCGTAGAGGGCGTCGGCCTTGTTGATCGGGGCGTTCCAGTACCAGCCGACCGGGGCCGGCTGCCGGCTGGCGAAGGCGGCCAGCGCCGGGAAGTCGATCTGCGTGGCGTCGTTCAGCCGGACCGCGCCCATGCGGGTGACGATCCTGCGCGCGATCTGGCCGCGTGTCGTGGGCCCGTTCTGGCCGTCGATGACATCGGCGTCGCCGGTCACATCGCAGGTCACCCCGTTGACCGGGCTGCTGCCCAGCCGGAACAGGCCCTGCGCAAGACAGGTGGCGTAGGTGCCCGGCGCCACGGTCGCGGCGGCCAGGAGTGGATAGGTCGTGTAGTCGGCTCCCGCCGAGAGCGGCGAGCCGCCGTCACGCACCGCCGTGACCGCGGCGATGCTGGAACAGGAGACCTGGTAGCAGAGCAGCGTGGCACCGATGGCGACCGGCGTGATGTTGAAGACATAGCCCACGCAGTAAGGCTTGATGATGCCGGCGAGATGGGCGTCGCCATCCGAACCGCCCGTGCCGCCATAGCGCAGTCCGTGCAGCTCGGCGTTCCGCAGTCGCCAACCCTGGTCGCGAAGCCTGATCTCCTTCTTTTGCGGATTGGCCAGGATGCCGGCTCCGGTCAGGCTGGCCACGAGCTCCCAGTCGGCGAAGTTGGCGGCGGGCTCGCCCCGGCGCAGGTAGATGGGCGCGTTGTCCCAGTTGTAGCCCATCATGTAATCGAGCTCGCCGTCGGGGTCGGTTAATTCGAGAACGCCGATACCGGTCGATCCGGCGGTGACGGGATCGGCGCCACTGAACAGCGAGACGCCGAAGTTGATGGCGCCGGTCAGCTTGGCCGGCACGTAGGTATTAGCCGGGGTATCGCCGGGGAGCGATGACCGGCCGATGGTGGCAGCCGGGTAGATCGTCCTGGTGGCGCCCTGCCAGGAGAAGCTGAGCGGGCTGTAGCTATCGACGTCGCCAAACGGGTACGGCGGCGCCGGGGTACTGACGATGGCGGCGGGATCGAGCGGCGCGGCCACCATGAGCAGCGCCTTGCCCTCGTGAGCGCCGAGACCGAGGGCATCGACGCCGGTGTCGATGACGAAGGCGAACGGTACTACATCGTCAATCGCGCCGAAGGCGAATGGCGGCGCGGCGTATTGATAGATCGGCTCGGCCATCAGGCAGCCTGATTGACGGCGACGCGCTGCAGCTGGGCGACCAGTGAGGCCACCATGTTGCGGAGGTCTTCGATCTGGACGCTCTGGACCTGGACGATCTGGCGCAGCGTTTCGTTGGCGGCCAGAGCGGCCTGGGAGGCCGGGCTATTGTTCAGCGCCGCGCCGTCGGCGCCTGGCGTCTGGATGGCGGACTGGACCTCGGCGAGGTCCGACCTGATCCCTTCGAGGATGGCCTGGTATTCTGGACTGCTGGCGTAGTTTTGCCGGGCGACGGTGGCATAGTTCGTGCCTTCGCTGGCCAACCGCGCGATGGCACTGCTGTCGCCCGATCTGGCCTGCGCGACGGTGGCCTGGTAGGTCGCCCGCACGCCGGTCAGCATGGTGGTGGGCGAGAGGTTGGCGAGGTCGCCCAGGCTGAGGCGACGGATCGCATCCTGCAGCTGGCTTACGGATTGGCCATAAAACTGCTCTTTGAGATTGGCCTCCTTCCGCGTGTAGTACTCGGCGACCTTCGCTACGTCGACGTAGACGTCTTTGATGTTGTCGCGGATGTATTCCGCGCTGGCGAGCGCTTCCTTGCGCTGGTCGTCGAGGGCGCGCATCTGCAGCGCCAGCGGATCGAGCATATTGTCGATAAAGTCCTGCGCCGTGCGGATCGTCCGCTTCTTCTGCTCGGCCTCGATCGGCGCCAGTGCCAGGCCCCACTCATTGGCGCCCGAGGTCAGGGACGCGAAGCTGTCGCTGATGGCTTTTAGCGCCTTCTCGGCCGAAGAGGTCTCCTTGCCCAGCTGGTCGTAGGCCTTGATGAGATCGAACAGGCTGGAAATTTGCGCGGTGGTCGTGGGCTCGCGGTTGGAGAACGCGGTGTGCAGCGTGGGCGAGGCGTTCATCGCCGCGTTGTTCTGGATGGAATTGTAAAACACCTTGGCGATCATGCGATCGACGGCGGCCGACTGATCGCCGCTGCCTTCGCTCAGCTGGTGCGAGCCCTGCGACGGGCTGATCTCGTAGGTCGAAGTCGTTCCCTCGCGCTGGTTCTGCCAGATGGCCGCGGCAAACGCCCTGCTCGCATCCGTGATGCCGCCCGCGGCCTTGAAGAAGACGTCCAACGTCTGCCCGACCCCGGCGTACTGGCCGGCAATCGACTTGCCGCCGAGTTGCTCCGTGGCCGTGCTGGAATAGCCCCCGGCACCAGGATTGAACTGCACATTGGCGCCGGCCAGCGGCGCCCATTTGTATTCCTCGCCGCCGAGCAGGCTGGGAAGGATCGCCGACAAGGCTGAGACGACCATGCCGGGGATCTGCATCCCGGGGATCAGCATCATGCCGCCACCGATCATCTGGCCGATGCCGCCGATGGTCTGCGCGGTGTTCTTCGACGTGGCCAGGCTGTAAGCACCCATGCCGATACCGACGCCGGCCCCCAACATGCTGCCGACGGACAGGCCCTGCACCGCGCCGCCTAACCCGCCTGCCGCCCATCCCGCGCTGGAGCCTGCCTGCCCCGACGCCATCAGCGCCTCGATGCTGGCAAAGCCGCCAGCTGGTGCTGCCGATGCAAAGGGTGTCGCGGCCATGAGGTTGCCGATGGAGCCACCGCCGAGCCATGACGGCAGTTCAAAACTGCCCATGTCGCTGCCAAGTCCACCGAAGCCCGGCATGGAGTAGCCGCTGGTGCCGCTACCGCCCGAAGCACCGTAGCCCAGGCTCGATGCGGTAGCCGGGCTCACCAGGCCAATGGCCGAAAGCCCGCCGACCACCCCGCCCAGCATCGGCCGGATGACCGCGAGTGCTGCGAACTCCGCCACCATGCGGCGAACCAGTTTCCTCGTCAGGTCGCCGAGTTCCTGGAATGAAAAAGCGCCCTTCTCCAGCATCGCCTCGAACATGTTCGCGGCGCTCGACTGGATGGAGTTGAGCGCGTTCTTCAGCGGCTCGGTCCACAGCTCGTTGGCCTTCCTGAGTTCCTCGCCCTGCGCTTTCAGGCGCTCGTTCTGCTCGATGGCCGCACCGCGCCGGTCGATGGCGGCCTTCTCCGCCGCGTTGTTCTCATCGAGGCCCCTGCTTTGCACCTCATGCTTGAGCTTGATGAGTGCCAACTCGCGGGCGCGCGTCTCGACGCTGGCGTTGATGAGTGCGTTTTCCACCTCCAGCAGTGTATTGGCGCGCTCGAGCTCCTCGGTGCCGAGGTTGAAGTCCTTGAGATTTTTCAGGCGCTCGGCCGCCTTCAGCTGCTCTTCTATCTTCGCGGTGAGCGCGGCCACCTGGCCGGCGTTCCTGTCGGCGGTGTTGCCGTAGGCGTCCTGTGCCGACTTCAGCGCCTTGAAGTGCGTTTCGAGATCCGCCACCGCCCGGGCGCCGCGCTCGCTCGCCTCGGCATAGGCCGTGGCAGCCGCAACCTCGCGCGCCGTATCGCGGGTCAGCTTGTCGATGCGGTCGGCCTCGCCCTGGCCGGTGCCGGTGGGGGGCGGGTTGCTGACGCCAGGCGGCGGCAGCGGCGAAGAGCGCGGCACATCATCGACCAGGCCGACATTGCGCCCGGTTGCTGCGTCCATTTTCGCCAATTCGCGCCGGGCGCCGCCAATGTCGCCGCGCCATTGATCGATGAGGCGGAAATCGGCGGCGCGGTTGGGGTCTTTCGCGATGCGCGCCTCGGCGTCGCGGATCTTGCTTTCGCGATCGGCGATGGTGAGATTTAACTTCTGCTCGGCGTTGGAATCGTGGCTGAAAAGGTTCGTCCAATCCGACCTGATGGCGCGAAGATAACCCGCGAGCTTGCCAAGCAGCGAGTTGATGCCGTCAAGCGTGGCCGCGAGAGGCCCAGCGCCGTTCTCGGCAAAGAAAGCCCGCACGGTGAGCTTCGACCGTTCCGCCGAGTCGGCGAGCCTGTCGAGCTTCGCCACGGTATCGGCCTCGATGAAGGCGCCGGCGGCCTTGGCCCTGGCCGCCATTTCATCCATGCCGCCCGACATATCTTTTAACATCGGCAACATGCGGGTGCCGGCCTTGCCGAAGAAGTCGACGGCGGCGGCTGCACGGCGGGCGGGATCGTCGATGGCCGAGATCGAGGCAGCCACCTCCTGAAGTAGCGTCTCGGTCGGCCGCAGCTTGCCGTTAACGTCGAGCACTTTTACGCCGATGCGGTCGAGTGCCTCGATCATTTCCTTCGAGCCGCCGGCCGCCTCGCCCATCTTCTGCGAGAACTTGGCCACGCCGGTTTCCAGCTGCTCGAGCTTCACGCCGCTTTGCACGGCCGAGAACTGGAGCCCCTGCAGGCCCTTGGCCGTTACCCCCAACTGCTCGGCGAGCTCGTCCATGCCGGCGGCGGCGTCGAAGGCGCCCTTGGCCATTAGAATCATGCGCGCCGAAAAATCGGCCAGAGCCAACGCGAGGTTCGCCTTGATGAGCGTGCCGATGCCGCCCAGCCCCTTCTCCATGCGGGCGAGCGCGGTATCCATGGCAGCGGTGCTGCGCTCGAGCTTCTCGAGTGCCCGCGTGGCCGCCGCCGAGCCATCGACCGCCTTCGACGAGTCGACGATAATCCGAATGATCCTGGTTTCTTCGGCCATGGATCACCGCCTGCCGCTGGCACGTTCGGCACCGGCCTTTGCCGCCGCGGCCTGCTTCAGGACATCGTCCTGGACGAACGCGTCGTCGATCGCGGCGACGATCTCGGTAAAATCGTCCAGGCCGTCCCCCTGGAAACCACGACGCCGGCCCTCCGCCCGGATCGCGTCGCGCGGGATCGGCTGGGGCAGTTTTAGCCCGCCGGCCATGCCCAGGCTCAGCGCCAGGTAGGTGCGATCGCGGGAGAGATAAGTAAAAGACTGCCAATAAGGCTCCGTCTCCGCCGAAAGCTCTGGCCGGGACAGCAGGCGTTCATGCGCCCAGTCGTCGCCGCGCGCGGCCCGGTCCTGCCAGGCCGTCACCGCGGCACCGTGCTGGCTGTCCCAGCCGATCAGTTTTTTACTTCGTCCACGACCGCCTCGATGCGCTGGCCGCGGAAGTTCTTGGTCTCGTAGACGATGGCATCGACCGCGGCGTAGGCATCGTCGGCCGCCAGCAGGAAGGCCTCACCGGCTTCGACGCTGTACGGCACTTCCATGCCCTTGCTGGTGATGCCGTGCCAGTCCCGCACCAGCAGTTCGGCATACTTGCGCGCCAAACAGCCCCTCACCCGCTCGTTCGTGGCCCGGGCGTTGCCGAGCCGGCGCAGTTCGGCGGCAATCTTCTCGCTCTGTGCCCGCCACTGCGGATTGGCGTCCGATGCCGCCCGGACGATCAGGGTCCGCCCGCCCGGCAGGCCAAGCTCCGTACCGTCGCGTTCCAGATCCCGGTTGCGTTGCAGGTCTTCGATGTTGTCGAACACGTAGCCGCTCATGCTGCATCCCTCCTCGTCAGGCCCTTTTCGATCCAGTCCTCGGCCGACTGGCCCTCGGGCACGTCCTCGACCACCTGTCCCTTGAGATAGATGACCTTCTTC
>CAIYWM010000821.1 GCA_903929895.1 uncultured Alphaproteobacteria bacterium | reverse complement strand
GGAGATGGCGCAGCGCATTGCCGACCGCGCGATGCAGCTGTTCGGGGCGATGGGCGGCAGCGACGATGCGCCGATCCATCGCGCCTTTGCCGTCGCGCGCATGCTGCGCATTGCTGACGGGCCGGACGAAGTCCATCTGCGGCAGATCTTCCGGCAGGAACGGCCGGCCCGCTGGACCGTATCGGACTCGCCCTATATTACGCCGGGCGATGACTGAGACCGGCCGCAAGCGGATCTACGCGATGGTCTTCGGGCTGATCCTCGCGGGGGTCACGTTCTTGGGCCTGGAAGGGCTGGCCTCGCTGGAGGCGCCATCGTGGCCCGCGCGCGCGCTGCGGTCGACGCCGCCGGTCAACGTCCAGTCGACCGACTTCACCGGCCTCGCCGACAAGCCGTGGATCTTCGAGCCGTTCAATTCCTGGGGCATGCGCGACAAGGAGCGCCGCGTCGCCAAGCCGGCGGCGGGCGGCTTCCGGACTGTCTTCATTGGCGACAGCTATCTCGAGTTCCAGCTGACGCGTCTCACCCTGCCCGGCGAGGTCGAGCGGCGCTTCATCGAGGCCGGTCAGCCGGACGCCGAGATGATCAACCTCGGCATCTCGGCCACCGGCCCGCGCAGCTACTACTACCGACTGCGCGACGTGGCCTTCGCCCTGTCGCCCGATGCGCTCGCCGTATTCTTCTTCTCGGGCAACGACTTCGTCTTCGACGGCCAGGGCTATGGTCAGGGACTGCTGCCGAGCCTGGTCGACGAGGCGCCGGGAGGCTCGGTCCTCGGCAACGTCATGCCGAACGCCAACTGGGTGCTGGTCAACCGCCTGCGCCTGTCGGAGATGCTGACGACCAACAAGCCGGTGCCGCAGGAGTTCGATACGCTGGCGAAGATTTCCCGTCTGCCGCCGGCGGAGCGCACGCCGGCGCTCGCCCGTCATATCAGGCGCTACTACTACCCCGACCTGAGCGAGCAGCAGATCATCGGCATCTTCGGCCGCGACAGCGATGCCTTCTGGCAGGCCTACGCCTCGGGGAAGGCGGACGACGAGTCGCTGCAGGGCTGGCTCCTGAACCTCATGACCAAGGCCGAGGTCGAGAAGTCTCCCTATTTCGAGGCGACGACCAGGGAGCAGGCGGCGCGGCTGGTGAAGGAAGGCGACATCCAGGCGACGCTGTCCTGGCTCGTGGCCATGGACCGTGCCGCTCGCGAGCGTGGCGTGCCGCTGGTCCTGTTCATCGTGCCGCCGGGCAGCGTCGATCCCGACTACGTGGCCTATTGGAAGCTCTGGCCGCGTTTCTATGCCTTCAACGTGATCGCGGACTACCGGCAGGACAGGCTGCTCGAGGCGTTGAGCAAGACCTCGATCCGCTACGTCGACCTGCGCAAGGATTTCGAGGGCGTGAGCGGCGCCTACCGCCGCAGCGACGCCCACTGGACGGACAAGGGCGTCGAGATCGCGGCCAACCGCGTCTTCCAGGAACTGCGCCGGCTCGAACGCCGCTAGGCGGCGCCCAGCAGCCGCGCCGTCCAACTGCCCGGCAGGATCGACCCCAGCCAGACGCCGGCCTTGGTGCCGATCGGAAAGGCGATGCGCGGCTTGTTGGCGGCAAGGCCACGTCTGATGATGGAAGAAGCCCGCGATGCGGTCATCATGAACGGCATGGGAAAGGGCGCATCGGCGGTGATGCGACTGACGACGAACCCCGGGCAGATGACGCTGACGCCGATTCCGTCCTTCTTCAGCACGTAGCGGATGCTTTCGCCCCACACGCGCACCGCGGCCTTGCTGGCATTGTACGAGGCCGAATAGGGAAGGCCGATGAACCCCGCCAGCGAGGAGACGATGCCGATCTGGCCGCGCTTGCGCGCCATCATCCGCGGCAGCAGAGGCTCGACCGTGTTCAGCACGCCGTTGATGTTGACGTCGAGCGTCTTGCGGATGATCGAAAAATCGTCGAGCGAGGAATTGTCCTTGTCGATCGAGATGCCGGCATTGGCGAGCACGAGGTCGACGGGATGCGCCTGGTCGAAAGCTGTCAACCACGGCAGGAGGCGCTCGCGGTCGGTGACGTCGATCGTCTCCGCGACGACGGTGGCACCCT
>CAIYWM010000820.1 GCA_903929895.1 uncultured Alphaproteobacteria bacterium | reverse complement strand
TCACGCACCTTGGCATTCCAGCTGCTGTTCACCTCGATCCCGGAAAAAGCGGGCTCTCTCACGGTCGACCAGAAGGTGCGGTCCGCCGTACCGGAGTCCAACACGCTGGTATCCCCGGAGATATTGGCGCGCGCGCCGGCCGGCGAGGCGCGGACCGTGCGGCGTTGCTTCGATCCTCCGCCGGGATGGCGTTTCGACAAGAGCAAGAGGCGAGTGGTCATCGTCGAACGGCTGGGCTGGATCGACGAGACTCCCGACGAGACGATGAACAGCGGATCGGTCGACTTCGTGCGCGAAGACCGGCCCAGCCAGATCTGCGTCGCCGTCATCGCCAAGGCGGCCACGAAGGCGGCACGCACCGCCACGATCGGCCGTTTCGAAGCGACGCTCGTACGAGAGGTTGCCGCCGATCGCGTCGTGCAGAGCGGGGTTCGCACCCTGGACTGGAGCGAGCCGGTTCGCGTGCCGTTCGAGCCCGGGATGATCGAGTGGAAGCTCTACGTCCGGCTGTTCGACGAGATCGATCGCGAGTTCGAAGGCAACGCCAACAGCACTGCCGTTCCCTCCGGTTTCACGTTCCTGCGCATTGCCGTCGACAGCGACAACAAGCTGACGCTGCGGGCCGATCCCGAGGCGTTTCGTTAGCGGCCTCGGGCCTCGAGGCGCATGCGTCGCTTGCCCGTAGCGTCAATGAGATCGAGCGTCGTGCCGGAAATCTGCGCGGTCCTGATCGCATCCAACGCCGCGACGAAGCGTTTCTCGATGGCCGTTTCGGCCGGCGGGCAGGCCATCATGGTCATCGGCCCTGGCGTGAATCGGAGCCCGGCCGGGTCGAGGACATAGTCCCCGCCCAGCGTGTTGCAGCCCGTCGAGGCGGTGAACTTGCCGAGATCGTCGAGGCGCATCAGCGGTCGCCGCCGCCAGTCGTCGAACGTGAGACGTTCGCCGTCGAGTTCGACCAGGCGCCACTCGGTTTCCTGCAGCGCCGCCCCGCGGGACGCCAGCGCAGGACAAGCGCCGTTGCGCTTCAGGTCGATGAAGCGATCCACCGTGATCGAGTTGTTGCCGTCGAACCCGCCGATGATCTCGACATAAAGGCTGGTTTCACGAGACGGCGTGGCGTCGACCCACGCCTTCTCGAGGTCGGGCTCGGCGCCGCCCGGCGCCACGCCATAGATGCGGCCGACCAGACAGGGCGCGAACAAGCCGCCGTCCTGCGCGTCGCGATACATGCCGGAGAGCCGGAAACGGCCGTCGATCGGGTCGGAGGTCGCGGTCTGCAGAAGCTCGCTGCCGTCGTCCGCGATCAGCTTGTCGGTCCCGATCTCGCGGAACGCCCGCCGGGTGCCCCCGCTGCCGCGCAAGACCAGTCGTGCCCCGCCTTCGACTTCCAGCGCCCACTCCCCCAGATCGAGCAGGGGGTCGGCCGATCCGTCGCGCTTCTCGCGCAGACGGAACGTCCCGTCGGGAAGGAGGGTGACCGTCAGGCCACCGCCCGCGTAGGTGCGCGGCGGATTGCCCGGCCGGCCAGCGGCGTGGCACCGCATCGAACGGCCGGCGGCGGTGAGCGTCACTTCGCGTCCACGGCCTCGCAGCTCGTAGTAGGAATCCGAAAAGGCAAAGCCGGAACCCGCGGGCACGCGCGACAACTCGATGTCGGGTTGGCCGGGCATGCGCAGCGTTGCCAGGTCGCCGTCGCTCGAAAAGGAAGAGGCGAAGTCCATGCCCCCGGGACAGGAGTACATGACCTCCCCCTGCGGCACGGGCATCGGCGAGGGTCTTGGGTCAGAAGGGGAAACCTGCGCAACGGCCGCAGACGCGGCGAGCAGGATGACAAGAAGAAATAGTCGCTTCATGGCGTCGATTCCGGGATACGGCCGTCAGCCGACAGCAGGATGGCGACGGGCCGCGTCGTCTCGAACTGGGCGAGCACGATCAGCGCCACCACCATGATGGGGACGCACAGGAACATGCCGACGACGCCCCAGATCGTTCCCCAGACGATCAGGGAGACGATGACTACCAACGGCGAGAGATTGAGCGAGCGCCCCATGATCGCCGGCTCGATGACGTTGGCCGTCACGACCTGGATCGAGCCGAAGACGAGCAACACGATCAGGAAGGGCGTGAGGTTGTCGAACTGGATCAGGGTAAGCAACGCCGGCGCGATGATGGCCAAGATCGAGCCCACGGTGGGGATGTAGTAGAAAAAGAAGACCATTACGGCCCAGAAGCCGGCGAAGTCGACGCCGACCGAGGACATGACGACAAAGGCCAGCGCCGAGGTGGCCGTCGCGAGCGTCGTCTTGATGCGGATGTAGATGCGGATCTCGCGGTCTATGCGGGCAAGCACGGCCAGTACGCGGGCCTCCTGGCCGTCGCCGTGAAAGATGGCGCCGAGCTTGCGCTTGAAGTGAGCCTGCTCGACGAACAGGAACAGCGTGTAGATCAGGATGAGGCCGGCGATGCTCACCACCGACGCGGCGGCGGCGGCGACGCTGCCGACCGTGTCGGCGAGACTTATCCGGGCCACCAGCTCCGACAGGGTCGGTGCCTGCTCGATGCCGGCCAGACGTGTGGCTTGCTCGACGAGATGGGTGAGGCGGGCTTCATAGCTCGGGACCGCCTCCACCACAGCCTGCACGTTGCGCCCGATCGTGCGCCCGACGATCCAGAACAGGCCGCCGATCATCAGGATGGCAAGGACCATCGGCAGCGGCTGTGGCAGGCGCAGACCGCCCAGTCGCGGCTGGGCGAATGTGTCGGCCAGCGAATCGACCATGTACCAGAGCACGATGCCCAGAACGAACGGCAGCAGCAGGCCGCGCCCGGCGACGAGCAGGAAGATCGTCGCGGCGATAACCACGGCCCAAAGTGCGGCGCGTTGCAGCGTCATGGCATCATTATACGCGCTGTCGTTTGCGGTTGGGAGGCGGTGTGTGCGGCGCCGCGGATATCACGCGCGGTCGATCATCGCGCGGCCGCGTTCGGTGAGTTCGACCCGGTGTTCGCCGGCCTCGCCGCCGCGTTGACGGATCAGCCCGTCCGCGCGCGCGTCTTCCCAGACCGGGAAACGCGGGCAGGAGCTCTGCCAGGCGTCGAGCACATCCTCGCGGCGGCGCGGCCGGGCCGCCACCCATTGAAGGAACTGGATCATGATCAGCTTCGGGCTGGCTGACACGACGCCCCCTACTGGAAACCGCACGCCTGCGCCGTGGCACCGACGGTCGCCCAGCGCTGGTTTTCGCGGAAGCAGCCGTTGGTCCATGTGCCGGTGAAGACCTGGCCGCCGGGGCCTCCGGACTTGGTACCCCAGCCGTTGGCCCGGTCATCCATCCATTCCCCCTCGTAGCGCGCCCCGTTTGCCCAGACGCGCACGCCGCGTCCCTGCATCTTGCCGTTGAGGAACTCGCCCTCGTACCGGCCGCCGTCGGCGAACAGCATCGTGCCGCGGCCGGTCCGCTGATTGTCCCGGAAGTCGCCGATATAGCGGTTTCCGTTGCTCCAGACGTACATGCCATGCCCCTGTGGGCGACCTTCGCGGAACTCCGCGGTCAGCCTGGCACCGCTGGGAAAGACGTAGGTGCCCTTGCCGTCGCGTTCGCCGGCCTTGAACTCGCCCTCGTAACGAGCCTTGTTGGCGTAAGTCAGCTTGCCTTGGCCCTCATAAAGCCCGTCCTTCATCTCGCCTTCATAGCGGTCGGTGGGGACGCCGTTCCTGGTCCACTGCAGCACACCCTTGCCCTGGACCAGGCCGTAGTCGCAGTCGCCCGACCAGCTGATACTTAAATTGGGTTCGGCGTTCATCATCACCGCGCCACAGCCGGTTTTAGGGTCCTTGACCTCGTCGGTGGCCGCCGGAGGCTGACCTGGAGTCGGCACGGTGGGGAGCTGTCGCGGCGCCGGGGCCGCGCCGAGTTCGGGCACCGGCCGCGAAGTCTGGGCCATGCCGGGGAGCGCAGCCGCGGCCAGCAAGAGTATCGAGAGAAGGAAGGGTCGGCTCATGCGACACAAGTCTAGCAGCGACTGCCAACGTCGTCCTTCCCGTCGTCCCTGTTATCTTTTCTGACGCTCTTCGCCTCGTTGCCCTTCTTGTCCGCGGCGATACCGAGCTTCACCTCGAAGGAGTGGAGCAGGCCCATGACGACCAGGATCAGAAACGTGCCCAGTCCGGCAATCTGCCACAGGCCGAAGCCGCAGGAGAGGCCGACCGCGCCCGCCAGCCACATGCCGGCGCCCGTGGTGAGACCCTGGACGGTGCCCCGCGTGAACAGGATCGAGCCCGCGGCAAGGAATGCGACACCCGCCGTCACCGCCTCCACGGCTCGGGCGGGGTCGACCTGCACATCCCGCCCGATGAAGGCGGTGGAATGGGAGATCTCGACGGTGAGGATGCCGAACGTCGCGGCGGCGACGCAGATCAGGATGTGGGTGCGCAGTCCCGCCGGCCGTGCGCGCCACTCGCGCTCGAAGCCGATGAGCGCGCCAAGCAGCGCGGCGAAGAGGAGCCGCGCTGCGATGACGGGAAAAGAGAGGAATGTCGGGTGCGCGAATTCCTCTACGAGTGCGCCCATTCTCAGGAGGCGTACTTGAACTCGGGGAGGGCCTTCAGCGAGTCCTTGGTCGCGCCCGGCAGCATGATCTTCTTGCCGTCGGTCCTCATCTGTTCGTAGGGCAGGACAACCAGCTTGTCGCCGACGCCCAGGAACCCACCGACGGACAGGACGACGAACGGCGCCTGGCCGTCCGACCCGACGATGATTTCGTCGATCTTGCCGACAGTATCGCCGGCTTCGTTGACGACCGAGGCGCCGAGCACCTTGCTGGCGCGGTAACCGGTCGACACCTTGACGACGTCGACCTTCACGAGCTGGACGGTCTGCGGAGTGCCCTGGGCGAGCACGATGGGGACATTGAAGACAGTGGCCGCGGCAATCGCGGCTGTGGAGAGAAGGATACGCATGGGGGAAACTCCGTTGAGGGAAGGCCCCTTCAACGGGAGGCCTTCGGAGGGGTTCCCTTGCGGTAATGTGCTACGGCTAGACTTGGTGCAGGGTCTGGTGAGGCGCTGACAGCGAGCGACGCCACAGCGCGACGGCACGGCCTGTCAGGTAACCGGCACAAGCCGCGACCAGGGCCGTCGCCCCGACCTCCAATACGGGATTAGGCAAGTTGGCCAGCGGCGCGCCGATTGCGGCGAGCGTGAAGAAGGCCAACATGCATGCGGCCCAAAGCCCGTCGCGGCCATTGGGCAGTCGCAGGCGGGCGTACATGCGGTCGAGTTGGAACCGCAGGAACGATCCGCGCACTGCGCCGACCACGATGCCCACAGACAGCCCGGCCAACCAGAGGCGTGGCTCCCGGGCCTCGGGCGCTCCCATCGCGAGCAAGAGCATGGCCGTGGCGAGGGCGAAGGGCACCGCGCCGAACAGCCGGCTGGGCGGTAGCGAGCGGCCTCGGGCCTCGCGCAGCAGTGGCAGGATAGTGACGCCGGCCGCGGATGTGACGATCAGGTGGAGGATATTGAACTTCAGCACGGGCTCAAACATACGCGGCAGACTCTTACCGCACGCTGACTTGGATAAGACACTCTTGCGACCAGGGTGCGAATTCTATGCCAGTCAGGCCCTCCCGATCAGCGAGTGGGCTGGGGGCCTCCGCAGGCCCGACCCACGGCCGGAGCAACCTGTTCAGCGAACTTGCGCGATCCGCTCGCCCTGAAGTGTCCGACATCGCCGAAATCCTGCGGCAGCAAGGCGTCCGCAGGCACCTTGATGTACAAATCGCCCAACCGTTCGGCCTCGCGTTCTACGATCCCATTTAGCCATGCTATCATGGCGGGGATCTCGGAATCCCGAACGAAGGGCAACCAACCTTCCATCTGGTCGTCCTTCAGGCTGGCCTTGTTCATGAGTTGCCCGATCCAGACAGTCCGGATGCCTCGCCCGCGATTGATGGCGGAGATGGTGGCGATGTTGCGCGCATAGATCCTCTCGAGGGCCGGGTCGGGACCCTTGGTTCCGTCGCTCATTAGCGGCGCCGGCGGTCGAACCGTATCGAAGGCCAGGATGGCGAGCTTGGCCACGAAGGAGAGGATCGGTGACACGGAAAGCGCCGGGCCGTTGATCCGGCGTGCATCAAGGGCATCGATCTGTCGGACCAAATGGTTGTTGGCATAGGCGGGATCGAGGTCGCGGACGTGAGCGTTTCGAAGGTCGTTCCAGCCGATGTAGTAGACGGCACAGTTCGCCGGCACGCCGAAACTGTCCTGGTAGAAAGCAGTCTGGATGACATGTTCCGACGTGGTTTGGCCGCTCACGCCGTGATTGATGACGGCGAAACGGTCCGGCCCCAGCAGATGCTCGAGATGCTCGGCCCAGGTCTCGCCTTTGCGCGAGAGGATATCGAGCGTTGTCGAGCCGCCGATCACGGCGATCACGGTCTTGCTCTTCAGCTCGTTGGGGTCGCGCTCGCGGCCACGCCGCCGCTCCGCGTTGACGTAGGCGACTTCGCGGGTGCTGCGCGCGATGGCCGACGGCACCTGGCGCACTTGCAGAAGGGGGCCAGTCGTAGTGCGGCCGGACGTAGTCGCGCGCGAACAGCGTATCGGACGAGGAAAGCCGCAGCTTGTAGAGCAGGGCCGTTCCGAAGCCGAGGCTGATCTCCAGAGTCGCGAGCGAGAGCAGGACCATCGTCAGCTTCGGACGGCGTGCGAGGACGACTGCTAGTCCGATGAGAACGGCGAGATAGGTGAAATACCAAAAGCGTGGGGAGTCGAAATGGAACTCCCCCTTCATCGTCAGCCGTAGCGCCACGGAGCCGACGACGAGTGCCAGCAGGCACGCGACGAGGATGGCAATGGTTCGTTCGAAATGGCGTGGGCTCGACAGGCCGACGTGGTCGAGAATGAAGGACTTCATGACGTGAAGTTGTCAGGCCTGCCGCTCGGACGCCCCATGTCGACTGCACTGACAAGTCGTCGTTGATGGCTGATTCCATGGGCGTTCGCTTGGATGGTGAATGTCCGCAGACCGACGCTGACCGGCCCCGCTCAGGTCACGCCCCGCTTCGAAACCCCGTCCTGAGCGTAGAGCAGATTGCGGTCGTGTTGCCGGCGGCCGGACGACAGGAAGATGAAGGCATTGGGAGGAAGCCTGAGTCAGCCCTCGGAATTCACGGTGGGGCTGGTACCGTCGTTGGCGCCGGTGTCGAGCCCCTTCGCGACCTCGAGTTTGCACCCCGTCGGGTTGCAGGCCTGGAAACCCGCCGAAGAACGCTGCTGCGCACCAGCGCGGCCCTCCCGGTCAACGATCGACACCAGGATCGTGGAAGGATATCTGCATGCGTTCTCCCTCACCCCCAAACCAATCCTGCGATGTTGCGACGGTCGACGCAACGATGGTCCTGCGCGGCGCCTGCGGGAAATCTCGAGCTAATTTAGTTTCTCGGAGGTGGGGATGTGTGAGGGTTTTCCGATAGTCTCCAATCGAAACTATTAAAGATTCGGGCTGCCAAACGCGACTGTGGCTGGGGGGCCACAGTCGCGGCAACAATGAGTCTGACGCGCCTTACTTTGTGGCTTTGTCCGTCGAAGGTCGGGTACATTCCCCTCGTCACTACGATGAATTTCGCTCCGCCCTCTCGGCGACGAGCAGTGTAAGTAAGGGAGATATCTCATGAAGAAGGCTCTTCTGGCGGCCGCCGCCATCGTAGCGCTGCCGGTTGCTGCGCAGGCGCAGGCTCCGCAGCCGGGCATCTACATTGGTGCCGAGGGCGGCATCAACTGGCTGACGAACTTCACGGCGAACACGAAC
>CAIYWM010000819.1 GCA_903929895.1 uncultured Alphaproteobacteria bacterium | reverse complement strand
CGGGCCGCGCCTCGTTCATCACCGGCCAGGCGGGCCTGCGCACCGGCCTCACCAAGGTCGGCCTGCCCGGCGCGCCACTGGGCCTGCGCAAGGAAGATCCGACGATCGCCGAATTGCTGAAGGCGCAGGGCTATGCGACCGGCCAGTTCGGCAAGAACCATCTGGGCGACCGCAACGAATTCCTGCCGACGGTGCACGGCTTCGACGAGTTCTACGGCAACCTCTATCACCTCAATGCCGAGGAAGAGCCCGAACTGCCGGATTACCCGAAGGACCCGGCGTTCCGCGCCAAGTTCGGCCCGCGCGGCGTGCTCGACTGCAAGGCTTCGGACAAGGACGATCCCACGATCGAGCCGCGCTTCGGCAAGGTCGGCAAGCAGGTCTGCGTCGACACCGGCCCGCTTACCAAGAAGCGCATGGAGACCATCGACGACGACATCGCCGCGCGCGCCATCGATTTCATCCAGCGCCAGAACAAGGCCGGAAAGCCTGCTCTGGTCTGGGTGAACTTCACCCACATGCACCTGCGTACCCACACCAAGCCGGGAAGCCTCGGCCAGGCAGGACAGTTCCAGAGCCCCTATCACGACACCATGATCGACCACGACCGCAATGTCGGGCAGGTCCTCAAGGTGCTCGACGATCTCAAGATCGCCGACCACACGTTCGTCATGTACTCGACCGACAACGGCCCCCACATGAACTCGTGGCCCGACGGCGCCATGACGCCGTTCCGCAGCGAGAAGAACACAAACTGGGAAGGGGCCTACCGGGTCCCGGCCATGGTGCGCTGGCCGGGCCGGATCAAGCCCGGCCAGGTCTCCAACGAGATCGTCGCACATCTCGACTGGCTACCGACCCTGCTGGCCATCGGCGGCGAGACGGGCATCAAGGAAAAGCTCGCTGCCGGCTACAAGGCGGGCGACATGACCTACAAGGTCCATCTCGACGGCTACAATCTCGTGCCCTACCTGACGGGGCAGACACCGAAGAGCCCGCGCAACTCGTTCCTCTACTTCAACGACGACCAGCAGCTGACGGCGCTGCGCTACGACAACTGGAAGCTGGTGTTCCTCGAGCAGCGGGTGCCGGGCACGCTGCGCATCTGGGCGGAGCCGTTCGTCAATCTCCGCGTCCCCAAGATCTTCAACCTGCGCACCGATCCCTACGAGCGCGCCGACATCACTTCGAACACCTACTACGACTGGCTGATGGATCACGTCTTCCTGCTGATCCCCGCGCAGGATTACGTCGGCCAGTTCCTGGCCAGCTTCAAGGAGTTCCCGCAGCGCCAGAAGGCTGCCAGCTTCAACCTCGACGAAGTCATCTCCAAGCTGGGCGACGTGACGCTGCTGGAGAACCAGGGCCTTGGCGCACCGCCGAAGTAGTGTTGTCGCTCAAGGTCGATCGGGCATCCGCGTCATGATATCCAGACGCTTCCTCGTGTCGCTGCTTTCGGCCGCGTCGCTCGTCCTGGGCACGCCGGCCTTCGCACAGGGCGATCCGCCGCCTCAAGGCCCCCTGCCTTCGTGGAACGACGGGGCGGCGAAACGATCGATCGTCGCCTTCGTCGAACAGGTGACACGGCCGGGATCGCCGGACTTCGTGCCGCCCGCCGAGCGGATCGCGACCTTCGACAATGACGGCACGCTGTGGAGCGAGCAGCCGGTGCCGGTCCAGCTCTTTTTCGCGCTCGACCGCGTGAAGGCGCTGGCCCCGCAGCATCCGGAGTGGAAGACGCAGGAACCCTTCGCCTCGATGCTCAGGGGCGATTTCAAGGCCGCGCTCGCCGGCGGCGAGCATGCCATCCTCGACCTCATGCTGACGACCCACGCGGGCATGACCACCGTGGAGTTCGAGAAGATCGTCAGGGAGTGGATCGCGACCGCCCGGCATCCCGGCACGGGCAAGCTGTTCACCGAGATGACCTACCAGCCCATGGTCGAGCTTCTGGCCTACCTGCGAATGCACGGCTTCAGGACCTTCATCGTCTCGGGCGGCGGCATCGAGTTCATGCGCCCGTGGACCGAGAAGGCCTATGGAATCCCGCCGGAGCAGGTGATCGGCAGCAGCATCAGGACGAAGTTCGAGATGCGCGACGGCAAGCCCGTGCTCGTGCGGCTGGCGGAACTGAACTTCAACGACGACAGGGCCGGCAAGCCCGTCGCCATCAACCAGCATATCGGCCGGTGGCCGATCGCCGCCTTCGGCAATTCCCGCGGCGACAAGGAGATGCTGGAGTACACGCAGGGTGGCGCTGGCGCGCGCTTCATGCTGCTGGTGTTGCACGACGATGCGGCGCGCGAATACGCCTACGGCCCCGCGCTTGGATTGCCGGACGTCGCGCTGGGCGCCTTCCCGCTGGCACTTTACGAGCAGGCGAAGAAGGACGGTTGGACCGTCGTTAGCATGAAGGACGACTGGAAGCAGATATTTGCGGCCCCGAAGTAGGAGCTGGGCATGCGTCTGTTCACAAGGATCGTGGCGACCGTCGGCACCGTCTTCGCGCTTCTGGCCGGTTGGGCCGGTCCGTCGAGCGCACAACAATCCCCGGTCACGGCCATCGACGTCCTGCTGGAGCCCGATGCCACGATGCTGAAGCAGGCGGCGGCGGCCAATGCCCGCCTGCTCAAGGTCTTCCCGCGCGGCTTTGCTCTCGACGAGGCGCACAGGCCGCACATGACGACGCTGCAGCGTTTTGTGCGGACAGCGGACCTCGACAAGGTCTACGACGCCGTGGGCAAGGCGCTGGAGGGCGAGAAGATCGCCGGATGGAAGCTCAAGGCCTTCAAGTACTACTACATACCGGCGGGTGAGACCGGTCTGGCCGGCATCGTTATCGAGCCGACGGACGACTGGCTCAGGTTGCAGCAGAAGATGATCGAGGCCGTGGCGCCTTTCACGGTCCAGAGCGGGAGCGAGGCGGCCTTCCACCTGACGCCCGAAGAGGGGGCCTTCAGCAAGGGGCTCGTCGAATACGTCGCGGCGTTCGTGCCAGTTTCGACCGGGAAGAACTTCAATCCGCACGTCACGATCGGTGTCGCACCGCAGGACTATCTGAAGGG
>CAIYWM010000818.1 GCA_903929895.1 uncultured Alphaproteobacteria bacterium | reverse complement strand
GTCCCCGCCTCGAAGCGGCGTGGCGACGGCGCCCATGTCGTTTCGGCGAGCGTTACGCGCCCGATCATAGAACCGCCGCCCATGAACGGCGGCATGGCGTCCATCAGTTCGGGCCGGCCCCACAGCGCGCCGATTCCGTTCGGTCCGTACGCCTTGTGGCCGGAGAAGGCATAGAAATCGATGCCCAGTGACGGCAGGTCGAGCGGGCCATGCGGCGCTCGTTGCGCTCCGTCGAGCATCACCTTAGCGCCCACCGCCTTGGCTGCCTCGACGACGGCACGCACGTCGAGCAGCGAGCCCGTGACGTTCGAGACATGTGCGAGCGAAACGAGCTTGGTCTTGGGCGTCAGCAGGCGCGGCAGCGCCGAGAGGTCGATGCGGCCGTCGGTCGTGACCGGCAGCATGTCGAGCTCGACGCCCGAACGCGACCGCAGCAGCTGCCACGGCACGATGTTGGAATGGTGCTCGAGCTCCGAGATCAGGATGCGGTCGCCAGGCTTCAGGAGCGCGCCGTACGAGTAGGCGACGAGATTGATGGCCGCCGTGCAGCCGCCGGTGAAGACGATCTCCATCGTCGGAACGCCGAGGAACGAAGCGACCTGGGCGCGGGCATTCTCATAGGCCTCGGTTGCCCGCTCGGCCAGGCGATGGACGCCGCGCAGCACGTTGGCGCGACCGGTCGTCTCGTAGCGGCGCACCGCGTCGATCACCGTAAGTGGCGTCTGTGCCGAGGCGCCGTTGTCGAGATAATGGACGGGCAAGCCGTCGATGATCTCGGACAGGATCGGAAACTGGCCGCGGACAGCGGCGACGTCGAAGCTCATGACCTAACACTCATGCCGGTACCCTCGCCCGCCACGCGGCCAGCGCCTCGGGTGTGTCGATGTCGGTGATCGCTGCCTCGCCGGTCATCTCGACCTCGCAGACCAGATCGGCATGCTCGCCGATCAGGTGCTTGGCGCCGCTGTCGCCGGACAGCTTCGCCATCTCGGGGAAGAAGCGCCGCGCCCACAGGACGGGGTTACCGCGCTTTCCACCGACCGTCGGCACGCAGATCGAGCGGCCCTCGACGGGACTGAAGGCAGCCATCAGGCGATTGAGCAGCGGGGCGCCGACGCCGGGCATGTCGCCGAGTTGAACGACCGCCGCATCGACGGTGGTCGGCAGCGCACCGATGCCCGTGCGCACCGAGGTGCTGAGCCCATCGGCATAATCCGGATTGGTGACGAAGCGCACGCGCGAGCGCGGCGGCACAGATTGCTCGACTGCGGCGCGGACGTCCTTGGCCATATGGCCCAGGACCACGACGACCTCGACCGCCTGCGAGGCAAGCGCCGCCTTCACCGCGTGGACAACCAAAGGCGCCCCTTCGGCTTCGGCCAGAAGCTTGTTCGGGCCACCCATCCGCGTCGAGCGGCCGGCGGCCAGCACCAGCGCCGCGACCCTCGGCGCCTGCTGCGGGCCCGCCTCTTCCGTGTCGGTCTCGTCTCGCGGCTGCGGGCGGCTGGGAATCTCCGCGAGCAGCCCGCCCGATCCCATGCGCACGATCTCGGCACGGCCGACGGGCAGGCCTGCGGCGAGGCGCTCCAGCACCATGTCGAAACCGTTGTACTTGGGCGACTTGGCGCAGCCCGGCAGGCCAAGCACCGGCTTGCCGTCCAACTCAGCCGTCAGAAGCAGATTGCCCGGATCGACCGGCATGCCGAAATGGATGACTTTGCCGCCCGCCGCCTCGATGCCGGCCGGGACCACGTCGTGCCGGTCGACGATCGCCGAGGCGCCGGCGATCAGGAACAGGTCGCAGCCCTCCGACTTAAGCTCGGCCAGCGCATCGGCAATCGCCCTGGCGTCGTGCGCGACGCGGCGCTCGCCGTTCAGGGTGCTGCCGAGCGAGGTCAGGCGCTTGGTGGTCGTGCTCACCGCCTTGTCGAGCACCTTGTCGCGTGTACCGGGCAGTTTCGTCTGGACGAGGCCTGCCCGCATCGCCTGGAACGGCGCCACGGAGATCATCGGCAGGTTCGCGGCCTTCGCAACGTCGACGGCGCGCGCAACCGCGGCGCGCGGCGCGCCATAGGGGATGATCTTCACCGTCGCCACCATCTGACGCGGTTCGACCCGCGCGAACGGCGCCAAGGTCGCCACGGTCACCGATTCATGGAGTTCGTTCAGCGCGTCGATGCGCTCCTGGTCGAGCACGGCGAGCCCGGCGTCGCGGGCGAAATGGTTGCAGCGACCGGTGAAAGCCGCGGTGACCTCGATCCCCTCGCCCGCCAGCGCCCGGGCAACCGTGGAGGCCGCCTCGTCCTCATGCATGTCATCGGCATCGAGGCGCGCGGCCACCACCGTCGAGACACCGGCTTCCTTCAGGCGTGCGATATCCTCATCGGAGAGGACGCGCCCCTTGGCAAAGTTGATCCCGTCGGCGCGCCGGCTATGCGCCAGGATGGCGCCGGCGGCCTCGTCGACCGGTGTCTCACCGAATCTCACGCCGCAGCGACCTTCGGCGCGGATAGGGCTTCGAGGCGGCGCGCGCGCACCTCGATGATCTGGCCGAGGATCGACACCGCGATCTCCGCCGGTGACTTGGCGCCGATGTTGAGGCCGACCGGCCCGTGGACGCGGGCAAACATCTCCTCGGTGATGCCGACCTCGGCCAGGCGCTCCTTGCGCTTGGCGTGGGTCCGCCGGCTGCCCAGCGCGCCGATGTAGACGACGTCGGATTTGAGCGCCGATTCGAGCGCCGGATCGTCGAGCTTGGGATCGTGGGTCAAGGTGACGACCGCGGTCGACACGTCGAGGCCCATCGCCTGGAAGGCCTCGTCGGCCCAGTCCTGGATCACCTTCACCCCGGGGAAGCGCTGTGTCGTGGCCCAGGCGCCGCGCGGATCGACCACGGTGACGTCGAACTCGAGCATGGCCGCCATCGGCGCCAGCGACTGTGCGATGTGCACGGCGCCCACGATGATCAACCGGGGCGGAGGCACGTAGACGTTCAGGAATATCTTGGCGCCCGCGATCTCGACCGTCTCGCTCTTGCCGATGTCCATGGCGCGCTGCGCGGCCGCGACGAGCGCGCCCTCACCCGCGAGTTCGCCCTTGGCGCCGTCGCGATAAACAAGTGCTTCGGCGGCATCGCT
>CAIYWM010000817.1 GCA_903929895.1 uncultured Alphaproteobacteria bacterium | reverse complement strand
GTTGCCGCTGACCATCACGCCGCTTTGCGCCATCGCCTGCATGTAGGCGGTCCAGCCACCCCAGTAGGCCTCCGCGTGAGCCGGATCGGCGCGTTTGCCGAGTTCTTCGGCCGTCTCTTTGAACAGGAGCATATACTGCATCGGAACATTCCCTTTCGGTTCAGGGCGGAGAGCATCTCCGGCCGAGCGACACCTGACGCTCGCCAGTATGTGCGTCAGCCCCGACGCATTTCGACAGCGCCCCGCCGAAAAATCTGCTCCGGGCAATATCCTCATCAGCCGACGGCGATGAACTTCTGGAGCAAGCCCTTACCGGCCGGGCAGGCGGAGATTGGCAACCGCTGATCCGACGAAGATCTGCGGTTGCGAGGGCGTGCGGATGCCCATGCTCTTCTCGAGGTTCTGCACGCAGGCCCGCGTGGCCTGGGCGAGTTGGCCCCAGGTCGATGCGGCGTCGAACTGCTGCAGCAGGCACTGATCGTAATAGGTGAAGCGGTCGCCCGCGCCGCAGCCGAAGCTGACGCGGTCGGCCGCCGCGGCCGTCAGCACGACCCGGTTGGGCTGGCGCATCGCCGGCGTCAGGAAGACGCCGCTGTGGCAGGCCGAGACGACGACGACCGTCGGCAGCGTGCCGCAGCCCGCGTCCAATGCATTGTCGAGCGCGCTCGGCCGGACGACGCCGTTGGCCTGACGCAGCACGACGCCAGCCTCGGTGCCGTGGCTGGTGATGAAGGCGAGACAGGCCTCCGCCCCATTGGCGTTGCGCAACGCGCTGGAGACGTTGGAGGCGCTGGCGACCTCGGCCGAGGGGTTGCGCCGGGGATCGGAGGTGAGCATGCGGATATCCCGCACGCCGCGCGCCGACAGCTTGTCGCGCAGCGCATCGATGCCGTTGTCGAAGGACGGGCTGTTGTTGTCGCCGGCGATCAGCACGGCATGCCAGCGTGCCGCCGGCACGTCGCCGGGGGCGGTTGCCATCGCCATGCTGCGGCCCGACGGCGGCGGCGCGTCGGAGTCCGCCGTGCAGCCGATCAGCGACGTCAGCAACGCAACCAGGGCCGCGACGCGAATCAACATGCTTCGTTGCTCCAGATATTCCTATGCGGACTGCGGCGTGGCGCCAACCATGCGCAAGGCCATGTCGGTATAGAGCTTCGCCATCTGCTCCTCGGTGAGATCGCCACCCGGACCGTACCACATCGAGACATGGGTGCACTGGTCGAGCAACGCCATGGCCATCGCCTTGAGATCGTGCCTTCCATCGACGCGCGGCGGATCGAACACGCCTTTTTCGACGCCATGCCTGAGGATCGTCACGACGATGTCGCGTATCGCGCGCCGGCTGCGCCGGATGTCGGCCACGCGGGCCGTATCCAGCCAGCCGATCTCGCGGTTGGCGACCAGCGCCTCGATGCGCAGACGACAATGCCTGATGACATAGACCCGCACGAAGGCCGCGAGTTCGGCGCGTGGATCGCCGCCCGCACCGGCCACGGCCTGCTGGCAGAGTCGCTCCAGCTCGCCCTGGGTCGAGGCGATGATGTCGTGCAGCAACTCGTCCTTCGACTTGAAGTGATTGTAGAGCGCGCCCTGCGTCAGTCCGCAGGCCTTCATGATGTCGCGCACCGTGACCACGGGGTAACCGCGCTCGGCGAACTGGGCGAAGGCCGCTGCGCGGATCGCCTCGACCGGCGGCCGCGCTTCGCGCTCCGCCACGGCCGCGGTCGCCTCGTCGTCGGCGACGACGGTCTTGCGCTTGCTCATCGCGAGGCTCCGGACATGTTGGCGACGATCTCCCAGGCGAGATCGGCCGCAGGCTTCACCAGCTTTCCGGAATCGGCAGCACGCACGTTGGAAGCCGTGCCGTCGAGCGACCGCGCATAGACGCCCTGGCGGATGCAGGACACGCGGAACAGATTGTAGGCCATGTAGAATTCCCAGAGCGCCGGCTCCGGGACGCTCCGCTTCGACAGCGTGCTGTAGTAGTCCACCATCTCAGACTCAGTCGGCAGGCCGAGTTCGTCGAGATCGTGTCCCAGCAAGCCGCCCCAGTCCTTGGGCGTGCGCCACAGCATGCAGAGATAGGAAAGCTCGGCCAGCGGATCGCCCAGGGTCGAAATCTCCCAGTCGATGATGCCCAGCACGCGCGGCTCGGTGGCGTGGAAGATCATGTTGTCGAGACGGTAGTCGCCGTGGACCAGCACCGTCTCGTCGTTCGTCGGCAGGTTGGCCGGCAGCCAGTCGAACAGCCGGTCCATCGACTCGATCTTCTCGGTCTCCGACGCTTTGTACTGTTTGCCCCAGCGCGAGATCTGGCGGGCGACGTAGCTGCCGGGACGGCCGAAGTCGGCAAGGCCGAGGGCGGCGTAGTCGACCCGGTGAAGACGGGCGAGCGCCTCGAACTTGGCCCGGTAGATGTCCCGCCGCCCCTCTTTCGGCACGTCCGGCAGCAACGGATCCCACAGGACGCGGCCGTCGCAGTATTCCATTATGTAGAAAGGCGTGCCCACGACGCTCTCGTCCTCGCTGAGGGCATAGGCCCGCGGCGTCGGCACATCGGTGCGATTGAGGGCCGAGATCACCCGGAATTCCCGGTCGACCGCGTGGGCCGAGGGCAACAGCTTGCCCGGCGGCTTGCGGCGCAGCACGTAGCTACGGCCCGCCCCATCCGTCAGGCGGTAGGTCGGGTTGGACTGCCCTCCCTTGAACTGCTCCACACGAACCGGAGGCGTGAAACCCTCCACGTTGGCGGACATGAACCGGCCGAGCGATGGCTCGTCGAACCGATGCTTTTCCTGCACCGCCATCGTGCCGGTATAGTCTTCACCCCGCCGTGACACCCGAAAGCCTCCTGAACGACCGTTCACATTGGCCGGGAGTTTGCTCGTCCGCTGGAGCGCATGCAATATCGACCAACGGGGACATTGACGCTTGGAAGCGCTGATTGCGGCCTATCCGCCCGCTGCCTGGGTGGCGCTGCTGGCGACGGGCATTCTCATTGGCCTGCTGGCGGGCCTTCTGGGCGTCGGCGGCGGCATTGTGGCCGTCCCGGTCCTCCTGGAAATCTTCGAATTCATGGGCATTTCCGGCTCGCTCGCGGTGTCGCTGGCGGTCGGTACCGCCCAGGCCAGCATCCTCATTGCCTCGACCACGGCCACCGCGGCGCACTGGCGGGCCGGTACGATCGACCACGAGCTCGTTCGGTCCTGGCTGCCGGCCCTGATGGCCGGCGCCATCATCGGACTGGCCCTCGGGTCTCTGGCGCCGTCGCAGGTGCTCACCACCCTATTCGCTGTGGTCGCCGGCGCCCTGGCCATCAAGATGGCGGCAGGTGACCGCCTCATTATTGGGCAGAGGGAGCCGCAAGGCCTGCTCTCCCAGGTGCCGCCGGCCATGGTCGGTGGACTCGCAGCTGCCGTGGGTGTCGGAGGCGGAACTCTGAGCACGCCAGTACTGACGCTGTTCTCATTTTCTCTCAAACGCGCAATTGGGGCCGGCGCGCTGTTCAATCTCGTGATCGCCGTGCCTGCGACCCTCGTTTTCCTTTCGATGGATCTGGATACGCCAGGCCGGCCCGCCGATGCGCTAGGCGACGTCGCCCTGTTCTGCGTTGCGACCCTCTCGCTTCCCGCGCTCTTTGTCGCGCCGATCGCCGCGCTGTGGTCGTCACGCGCCCCCGTCTCCTTGCTGCGGCGATTGTTTGCGCTCTGTCTGGGCGTAATCGCAGTCCGTCTGCTGCTGAGATAGTGCACTTAGCACTTGTATTGCACTTGGCACTTGGGCAAAGCGGCCGAATTGTGTTTAGCTGTGGGCGGTCCGGGGGTTCGGACCCAACACACATTGAAGACTGCGCGTTTCTGGGGAGGCATCGTTGAATCGATTCCTAAGCAAGGACTTCCTGTCCGGGCTGATGTTCATTGGCTTTGGGCTGATCGCCCTTTATTTCGGCCAGAAGCTGGCGCTGGGCACGCCCGTC
>CAIYWM010000816.1 GCA_903929895.1 uncultured Alphaproteobacteria bacterium | reverse complement strand
GGCCTGCCAGGCAGCGGTGAGACGCTCGCGCAGGGGGATCGGACCTTCGGGCCGGTAGAAGTCCGGCGGATCGGACTCGAAACGGGCCATGTAGCTTCTATAGTCCAGCGGCCGGGCAAGATCGCCCTGGGCCTGGGCCGCGAGCACGTCGAGGCCCCGATCGACGTCGATGACGGGCTTCAGCCTGTCGCGGCAGCCGAGCAGAAGCTCGGCGGCGGCGTCGGGAACATCCCAAGCCGACAGGATCGCCGCCAGCTTTGCCACTTTCTCGGCACTGAGGCCCGCAAGCCTTGCCGGACCGTTCGGGCCCAGGAGATCGAGGGCGTAGTAGGCCTCGCCCTGGAACGGGCGACCGGAATGGGTCTCGGCCGGGGTCGGCCAGATGTAGCGGGCGGGCAGTGCCCGCGAAGAATAATTGCGGACGTCCAGTCGGAACAGATCGAAGCCGTGACGGCGCATGAATCGGTCGGTGTTGTGGAAGGAGTGCTCGTCGGCGGCGCCGTCGCCCACGAAATTCACTTCCATCTGCACGGCCAGCAGGTTGGCCGGCAGGCGTCCCTCGAAGGTCTGCAGTATCTGCCAGTCGATGCCGTCGGTATCGATCTTCATGTAGTCGAGGTCGGTCCAGCCGCGCTCTGCGAGCAGGTCGGGTACCACCACCGGCTTGGCTGGATCGGCCAGCCCTGTCAGTTCCCAGGCATTGTGCCGGAGTTGCTCTTCGGTGGAGGCCGTCTGGAGCTTCGCGTCGCGGATCTCGCGCGTGCGCATGAAGCTCATGCGATCACGCATCATCATGATCAGCGGCGCCGCCGGACCGGCCGACAGGTCGATCGGCTGGTCGGCGCGTGGACTGACGAAGGCCGCCACGTAGGACACATCCGGATTGCGTTCCTCCGCGGCAAGCCGCCGGCATTCGCTGTCGCTGGCGTCGATGCCCAGCGCCTTCAGCCTGTCGCCGAAGGCGCGCCACTTCGGATCGAGGCCGCCGGAGCAGCCGATGTCCAGCAGCGCGAACCGTTCCACCTTCAGCCCTTGGGCGACGAACGCCGGGAACGACATCGCGATGCTGGCCTCAGACCGTTCCCACGGGAGTTGCAGGCGAGCCGACCGCGCCGGGAAGGCGGAGTGGCGGCGCCGTCAGAAGGAAGCGCGAGCGCTTGCTGTCGCGCAGCCAGAGCGCCAGATCCTTGAGCCACCAGATTTCGCCGAGATTGAGCCCCAGCTTGAACAGGCAATGATTGTGGAGCGGCAGCGAGGGATGCTCGGCATCATCGGGGCCGGGCTTCGCCGGCACGGCCTCGACACCATAGTTGTCGGCGATCAGCGCCGAGATCTGGCTGTCGGTGATCCACTGCAGCAGGCGCTTGTCGCGACCGTCGAGCACGCAGCACATCGCGTGCGCGCGGGCCGGGTCTACGTTCTTGTTCATCTTCATGATCTCGTCGGTGAAGCCCGTGTACAGCACCAGCATGTCGCCGGGTTCGACCACGACCTTGTCGGCCTCGAGCACGCGCTTGAAGTCGTCATAGCTCACATACTTGTGGTCGCGGCCATAGTGCTTTTCCAGGTCGACCAGCACGGCGCGGCCCTGGATCGCCTTGGCCGCCATGTTCTCTACGCCGAGCTTGTGGGCGTAGGAAAGGTGACCGCAGCCGTCACGACCGGCGTCGGGCTGCGGCCCGACCACGTCCGAGCCGGCCTTGAAGCCGTTGTAGTAGAGAGGCTCAGGCACGCCATCGCCATCGGCGTCGAACAGGCCGCCGACATGGGCCAGCGTGTCCCATTGCGTCGAGTACTGCAGCGTCAGGATCACGCGGTCGTCGCTCGCCACGTCGACGAACTGCGGGTTGAGGCTGTTGGTCAGGAAGTTGAAGCGCCAGCCATTCTCATCGCCGGTCGGTGACAGGACGGGGGGCAGGCGGCGCGGGTTCAAGACGTTACCGCCCGGAAAGTCGAGCGGAAGACTGAGACAGAACGATATCCCTTGCTTCACCTCGGCAATGCCCTCGAGCACCTTCTTCGGCGTGATCAGGTTCAGTCGGCCGAGCTGATCGTCGTCGCCCCAATCTCCCCAGGTCGAGCCTTCGGGACGATGCTTCCAGCGCTTCATTTAGTTCTCCCTTTTCCCGCGGCGACACTAGCGCACGCGTGCCTTATGCGCATAGTGTCACGGATGTCGGATGATTTTCTCAGTCTCTCGCGCGACAAGTGGCGTGAACTGCCCGCGGGTGGCGAAATCCTGGGGCGTACCTTCTCGGGCGACTTGTTGGAGCTCGATGACGCGTCGCTGATTGCACAATGGCGCGTCATGAACGACGCGGCCCAGATTCCCGACGTCCGGGGTTGGTTCCACTGTCTCTACAGCGACCTTTTTGCAGGTCGGCATGTCGTCGAGGTCGGATCGGGATTTGGTTTCGATGGCATCCACTTCCTTGCTCAAGGTGCGCACTGGACCTTCTCAGATCTGGTACTCGACAACCTGAATCTGGTTCGTCGTGTTGTTGACTTTTTAGGTCTCGGAGAACGTGCGAGCTACCTGCAAGTGGAAAACGAGCGGTCGTTCTCAGGTCTGAAAGGCGAACGCGCCGATGCCATCTGGGCCATCGGATCACTGCATCACGCGCCGTTCGACATAGCCCGGACGGAAACTCTCGACCTGCTGCGGCACTTGAAGACAGGGGGACGCTGGATCGAGCTCACCTATCCGTATGAGCGATGGCTCCGAGAGGGCTCCCTGCCGTTTTCGGAGTTCGGCAAGCGCACGGATGGTGAGCGCACGCCGTGGGCCGAATGGTACGATCTGGAGAAGGTCAAGCGCCGTCTGTTTCCCTCTCGTACAACCACCATCCTCGATTTCACGACCGGCGGTGGCAACTTTGGCTGGGTTGATCTGCGGATAGGCGAGATCAATCCCGACATGCGTTCGTCGCCCGAGATCGGGCTCATGGACTATCCGGCGATTGCAATGAACAAGGCATCGCTCAAGACTTCAGCCAAGGAATGGCGGCTGGTCTGTCCCAATCGCATCTGGTGGTATGGGATGTCGATTGATCTCAAGGCGGCAATGCAAAAGCTCGGGCCGCGGCCCTTTCCGGGGCTGAGCTATGCGGTTGACCTCGAGCTGGACGTGCAGATTGGCAGCGTTGGCGTGGTTCTGGCCGGCGACCATGTCGATGATTTCGTGGGCCGCGAACGCGTTCTTGACGCAAGGCCGTCTGCCCATCGTGTCACCGTGATGACCTACGACGACGCCGAGCCCGTGCAGTTGCTGGTGCGCAACACCATGCACGGTGTTGCGAGCCAGGTGCGAATCCGGTCGGCGACGCTCCGGTTCGCTGCATAGCTCCCGCGCATTTGGGTTTCGTCGTCCGCCCTGCCGATCGCCTATGATGCGGGAACGAGGTTCTCATGTCCGCTGCAACCACCGCACAGCTTCAGCATGATTTCCGGGTGATCAGCCTGATTGGCGTCGCTCACGGCGTGAGCCACTTCTATCAGCTTGCCTTCGCGACCATGCTCCTGATCGTCCGCCAGGAGGCGGGGCTCAGCTATGCCGATGTCGGCCTGCTTGCCGGGATCTTTTATGGCGTCTCCGGAGTTGCACAGACGGCGGCGGGTTTCGCGGTGGACCGTTTCGGAGCCCGGCCGATCCTGGCCGGCGGTCTCCTTGTCGTCGGGCTTGGCCTGGCCTGCATCTCGGTCGCGCATTCCTTCGTCGGCTTCGCGTGCATCGCGGTCATCGCGGGGCTGGGCAATTCGGTCTTTCATCCCGCAGACTTCGCGCTGCTCAATTCGTCGGTGAACACCAACCGGCTGGGCCGCGCCTTCAGCATCCACGGGCTCGGCGGATCGCTGGGCTGGGCAGCGGCGCCGGTGATGTATTTCCTCGACAGCCTGTTCGGCTGGGTGGGGGCGGCCCTGATCGGCGCCTTGCCGGGCATCGTGCTCTCGGGACTGGTCTTCGCTCATCGCGAGCAGCTGGTCGATCACCGGATCAAGGTGCGCGCGGCGGCCGCGCAGGCCGGCGGCCGGCCCGGGCTGGCCTTGTTCCTGCAGCCGGCACTGCTGCTCTGCCTCGCGTACTTCGCGCTGATCGCCGCCAACACGGTCGGCATCCAGCAGTTCGCGGTCCCGGCCTGGAGCAGCATGTTCGGCGTCACGGAGAACTATGCCGCCTTCTGCCTGATCGTGTTCATCGTCGGCTCGGCCGCGGGTATCCTGGTGGGCGGCTATTTCGCCGACCGTGTGCGCCGGCATGATCTGGTGGCTGCGTTTGGCCTCCTGGCGGCGGCCTGCCTCACTGTTCCGATCGCCACTGAGACCGTGCCACCGACCTTGCTGCCGGTCCTGCTGGCGCTGGCGGGGGCCGCCGGCGGCATCACCAATCCCTCGCGCGACATGATCGTGCGCAACGCGACGCCTCCCGGCGCTTCGGGCAAGGTTTTCGGCTTCGTCTATTCGGGGCTCGATATCGGTTCGTTTGTGGCGCCGCCGCTGTTCGGCCTGCTGATGAACAGCGGCCTGCCCGCCGTGATCTTCTGGATCGCCGTCGGGCTCTACGCGTTCAACGCGGGCATGGTGATGCTGATCCGCAACAGCAGTGCCCGGAGGCCTGCCTACCCGGCAGCGGCCGAGTAGAGGTCAGGCGGCGGCTTCCAGGGCTTCCTGGGCAGTCAGCCAGCGCTTTTCGGCATTCTCGACCTCGCGCTCGAGGCGGGCCTTTTCCTTCTGCAGGTCGGTTACCACGCTGCCCGGGCCGGCATAGATCGCCGGATCGGCCAGCTTGGCCAGCACACCGTTCAGTTGCTCGGTGAGGCGGGCCAGCATCTTCTCGGCGCTGTCGACAGCCTTCTTCAGCGGAGCCTTGTTGCTGCGGTTGTCGGCGGCGGCCTTGCGCTGGTCCTTCTTGCTGCCGGCATCGGCCGCCTTTTCGGCCTTGGGCGGACGCGCCCCGCGCTCCTTCAGGAGCTTGGCCTGATATTCGTCGATGTCGCCGTCGAAGGCCTTCACTGTCCCGCCCTGGACCACCCACAAAGCGTCGGCGACCATCTTAACCAGATGCGTGTCGTGGCTCACCAGCACGACGGCGCCCTCGAAGTCGTTGATGGCGTCGACCAGCGAGGCGCGCGCGTCTATGTCGAGATGGTTGGTCGGCTCGTCGAGCAGCAGGATGTGCGGCGCGGTGCGAGTGGCAAGTGCGAGCAGCAGGCGGGTCTTCTCACCGCCGGACATGACGCCGACCTTGAGGTTGGCGCGGTCGCGCGAGAAGCCGAAGCGGCCGAGCTGGGCGCGCACCTTGGCCTCGCCGGCGCCGGGCCCGAGCGCACGGGCCATGTGGTCGAACGGTGTTGCCTCGAAGTCGAGGCCTTCCTCCTGATCCTGCGAGAAGTAACCGACCCGAAGCTTTGGAGTCTTCTTCAACTGGCCTTCGCGCGGCTCGAGCCGCTGTGAGAGCAGGCGGATGAAGGTCGACTTGCCGTTGCCGTTCTGGCCCAGCAAGGCGATGCGGTCCTCCATGTCGATGCGCAGGTCGAGGTTGCGCAGCACCAGGGGACCATCGGGGTAGCCGACGGAGACATCGTCCAGCGTCTCGATCGGTGAGGCCAGAATCTCGGGCGAGGGGAAGTTGAACGAGATGCGCTCGTCGATCGGCACCGAGGCGACGGGCCCGAGCTTCTCGATCATCTTCATGCGCGACTGGGCCTGGCGCGCCTTGCTGGCCTTGGCCTTGAAGCGGTCGACGAAGGCCTGCATGTGCTTGCGCTGTGCGGCGACCTTGGCCTGTTGCGCGGCGTCATTGGCGAGGCGCTCGGCGCGGGTGCGCTCGAAGAAATCGTAGTTGCCGGTGTAGGCGACGAGTTTCTGTTGGTCGATGT
>CAIYWM010000815.1 GCA_903929895.1 uncultured Alphaproteobacteria bacterium | reverse complement strand
GCATCCTGGTCAACAATGCCGGCATCTTCCTGCGCGGCGGCCTGACCGAGCCGGGTGGCCGGGCGCGCTGGGAACGCACCATGGAGGTGAACGTCCAGGGGCCGTTCAACGTCACCATGGCCTTCGTCGAGCAGCTCAAGCACACCAAGGGCAGCGTCGTGAACATCGCCTCGATCAACTCCTTCATTGCGCCGGCCGGCAGCGGTGTCTACCCGGTCTCGAAAGGCGCGCTGGCCCAGTTCACGCGGGCGCTCGCGACGGAGCTGGCACCCGACGGCGTGCGGGTGAACGCGCTGGCGCCGGGCATCATCGCCACGGCGATGACGGAGGTGACGCGCGCCGACCCGAAGAAGCTGGAAGGCTTCCTCGCGCACGTGCCGATGAAGCGCGTGGGCCAGCCGGAGGAACTCGCCGGGCCGGTGGTGTTCCTGTGTTCCGAGGCGGCGAGCTACATCACCGGTGCCATCCTGCCGGTCGATGGAGGGTATCTTGCCGTCTGATCCGCAAGAGCTCGTGGTGCGGCCGGCGACGGTCGAGGACGTCGACACGTTGCATCGTTTCTCGGTCGATCTCGCGACCTACGAAGACGAGCCCGCTGCCGTCGGCTCGACGCCCGAGACGCTGGCGCGCGACGGGTTCGGCGCAAACCCGCAATTCGCCGCCATGATTGCCGAGCGCGGCTCGAAGCCCGTGGGCTTCGTCCTCTACACGTTCAACTACTCGGTATGGACGGCCGCCCGCGGCATCTTCATCGAGGACATCTGGGTCGTGCCGGAGGAACGTCGTGGTGGCGTGGCCCGCGCCCTGATGCAGGGCCTGGCGCGCGAATGCGAAGCCAAAGGCTACAAGCGCATCGACCTCAACGTACTCGACTGGAACCCGGCGCGCGGCTTCTACGAGCGCCTGGGCTATCGCTGGATCCGCAACTGGTTGCCCTATCGCCTGAGCGGCGAGGCCCTCTCGAAGCTCGCGGGCAAGTAGCGCCTCCGAACGCGATCGAATCACACCTCCAACCTCGCCCTGAGGAGCGGTCCGAAGGACCGCGTCTCGAAGGGTGGGCACGCGCACTACGTCTATTGCCCGTCCTTCGAGACGGCGCTTCGGGCATTCTCAGGATGATGTGGTGCGTCCAGGCACGCGGTGCGGCTTTGCGCAGGCCGAGCCGAGGTCATCCAGCACGTCCCTGCGTGAGTCCCGCGGTATATAGGTACCGCATCGTCGGGTGGGCGGGGTTCGCTTCAGTTGTTTCGTTTATTTCGGTTATTTCGTTTACGCGCCGCTTCGCAGAGTCAGGCGAGGCGTGGTCGGGATCACCTCACCGACCGTCATCGCCTGGTGAGACCCATGACGCGGCCGGCCTTGGCCGGCTTGGGCAGAACCTTGTGGGTCTCCCAGATCGCGTCGAGGCGCTCGGTCACCGGCACCGGCCAGGGGCCGGAACGCCGCGTCTCGTAGTCGATGTTCATCACGATCGTCTCGTTGGTCGCCGCCAGATAGTCCTGCTCGGCATGGTACATCTCGTGGAAGAGATGGACCTTCTTGGCATCGCGCGCGAGCAGCTGGGTGGTGAAGCGCAGCGGCGCACCCTCGCGGAGTTCGCGGTCGTACGTCACGTGGGTCTCGAGCACGAAGGTCATGCCGAGCTTGCCGTCGACGTAGCGGCGGCCCAGTCCCATGTTGCGCATGAACGCGCCGGAGGCCTGGTCGAAGGCCGCTACGTAGAAGGCCACGTTCATATGGCCGTTCCAGTCGACCCATTCGGGAATCACGGTCGAGCGATGGGTATCGAGCGGGGCACGCGTGACGAGTTCGGGAAGTTCGTACGGCAGGGACTGAAGCATGGACGCTGTTACTTCTTCTTGATTCCGATGAGGCGGCCGGCCTGGGCCGGGCGGGGGAGGGCTGCGTGGGCCGCCGCGAGCTTCTCGATGCGCTCCATGGCGAAGTCGGGCCACGGGGCCGAGCGGCGGGTCTGGTAGTCGATGTTCATCAGCATCAGTTCGTTGGTGGCAGCGAGATAGCCTTCCTTCGCATGATACATCATGTGGATGAAGTGGAGGCGCTTGGCATCGTGGTCGAGGATCTGCGTGGTGATGCGCAGGCCGTCGCCTTCCTTGACCTCGCGGTCGTAGGTCACGTGCGCCTCGAGCACGAAGGTCATGCCGATCTTGTCGCGCGTATACTCCCAGCCACAGCCGAACTGCTGGCAGAGCGTGTCCGTCGCCTTGTCGAAGGCCACGACGTAGTAGCCCACGTTCATGTGGCCGTTCCAGTCGATCCAGTCGGGCAGCACGGTGGCGGGGTGGCGATCGAGCGGCGCCGCGAGGTCGAGATCGATCATGGGGTACGGAGCTAATTTCATGCGATCGACCGTAGCGAAGAGTCACCGCGCACCACAAGTTCCGAGCAGCGGCGTTGCGAGGAGCGAACATGGCGAAGAAGACGAAGGCGGTCGTGCTGGGCGTTGGTGCCGAGCGGGGGCTGGGTGCGGCGGCGAGTCGCCGCTTCGCGAAAGAGGGCTACCACGTGCTCGTAGCGGGCCGTACCGGGCCCAAGATCGACAAGGTTGCGCTGGGCATCCGCAACGCCGGCGGAGCGGCAACGGCGATCGTGGTCGATGG
>CAIYWM010000814.1 GCA_903929895.1 uncultured Alphaproteobacteria bacterium | reverse complement strand
GATCAAGATCATCGTCCCCTTCCCGCCGGGCGGCGGTGTCGACCTGACCGCGCGGCTGATGATGGAGCCGCTGTCGAAGGAACTCGGCCAGACCATCGTCATCGAAAACAAGGGCGGCGCCGGTGGCATCATCGGCGTCGAGGCGATGTCGCATGCAGCGCCCGACGGCTACACGCTGTCGCTCACGGGTGCCGGTACGCTGACCGCCGGCCCGCACCTGCGCACCAAGATGCCCTACGATCCGATGGCGCTGACGCAGATCACGCGGCTGGTGCGCATGCCGTTCATCCTGGCGGTGCGCAACGACCTGCCGGCCAAGACGCTCCCGGAATTCATGGAGCTGGCGAAGAAGCAGGAGCTGCGCTGGGCCTCGGGCGGCATCGGCACCAGCCAGCATCTCGCCGGTGAACTTTTCACCCAGATGTCCGGCCTGAAGATGATCCACGTGCCCTATCGCGGCACGGGCCCGGCGCTGAACGACCTCGCGGCCGGCATCGTCGATGCCTATTTTGGCGATCCCGCGACGCTCGGCCTGATCCGCAGCGGCAAGGCGCGCGCCATGGCTGTGACCTCACCCCAGCGCTGGCCTGTCCTGCCCGACACGCCGGCGCTCGACGAGGCCGTGAAGGGCTACGTGGCGGAGAACTGGTACGGGCTCGCGGCCCCTGCCGGCACGCCCCAGCCGATCGTCGACCGGCTGTACGCCGCCATCGCCAAGGTGCTGGCCGAGCCGGACGTGAAGAAGAAGTACGACGAGAGCGGTCTCACGCCGGCCCTCCTCCCGCCTGCCGAATACGTGGCCTTCCTGAAGCGCGATTCCGTCACCTGGGGTGACGTGGTACGCAAGGGCAACATCAAGATCGACGAGTAAGAATGTCCTTCCGTCTGGCCGTCGATATCGGCGGCACTTTCACCGACGTCGTTCTCGAAGTCGGTGCGAAATCCCATGCGACCAAGGTTCTGACGACGCCCGACGCACCCGAGCGCGCCGTGCTGGAAGGCGTGCGCGCCATCCTGGCCGAAGCGAAGTGTCGGCCGCAGGATGTGACGCTGGTCGTCCACGGAACCACCCTCGCCACCAATGCGCTGATCGAGCGCAAGGGCGCGCGCACGGCGCTGATCACGACGGAAGGCTTCCGTGACTCCGTCGAGATGGCCTGGGAGCATCGCTTCGAGCAGTACGACATCCACATGGAGCGGCCGCAGCCGCTGGTGCCGCGCGACCTGCGGTTCGGCGTGCCGGAGCGCGTGGCGTCCGACGGCGCGGTGTTGCTGGCGCTCGACGAGCAGGCGGTGCGCCGCGTCGCCGCGCAACTGCGAGCCGAGAAGATCGAGGCGGTCGCGGTCTGCTTCCTGCACAGCTTCACCTACGAGGCACATGAGCGCCGCACCGGCGCGATCCTGGCCGAGGAACTGCCGGGCGTCGCGATATCGCTGTCCTGCGAGGTCTGCCCGGAGATCCGCGAGTACGAGCGCACCTCGACCACCATCGCCAATGCCTATGTCCTGCCACGCATGGCAGGCTATCTCGGCCAGCTCGAAGCCGACCTCGAGAAGGAAGGCATCGCAGGTCCACTCCTGTTGATGATGTCGTCGGGCGGCATCACGACGGTCGACACGGCGCGACGCTATCCGGTTCGACTGGTCGAATCCGGACCGGCCGGCGGCGCCATCCTGGCGCGCACGGTCGCGGCGGAGAACGATGCCCGCCGGGCCGTTGCCTTCGACATGGGCGGCACCACCGCCAAGCTCACTTTGCTGGACGATCTCGAGTTGCAGCGCTCGCGGCAGTTCGAAGTCGCGCGCGCCTATCGCTTCGTGCAGGGCTCCGGCCTGCCCGTGCGGATTCCCGTCATTGAGCTGGTCGAGATCGGCGCCGGCGGCGGCTCGATCGCCCGCCTCGACGCGCTGGGCCGCATCCAGGTCGGCCCCGATTCCGCAGGCAGCGTGCCCGGTCCCGCGTGCTATGGGCGCGGCGGCACCGAGCCGACCGTCACCGACGCCGATACCGCGCTGGGACGCCTCGACCCCACGCGCTTCGCGGGCGGCGCCATTCCACTTCACCGCGACAAGGCCGAGGCCGCGCTGCAGGCGCTGGCCGGCCCGCTCGGCACCGATGCCCAGGGCGCGGCGGCCGGCGTGGCCGAGATCGTCGACGAGACCATGGCGAGCGCGGCCCGCGTGCACGCCGTCGAGAACGGCAAGGACACGGCCGACCGCGCGCTGATCGCCTTCGGTGGCGCCGCGCCGCTGCATGCCGCGCGGCTCGCCCGCAAGCTCGGCATGAAGCAGGTCATCGTACCGGTGGGCGCCGGCGTTGGTTCCGCCTTCGGCTTCCTGCGCGCCTCGATCGCCTATGAGGTGGTGAGGACGCGCCATGTCAGGCTCGACCTGTTCGACGCGAAGATGCTGAACGAGCTTTTCGCCGCCATGCGGGCGGAGGCCGAGGCCGTGGTGCGGCCCGCGGCGCCGGGCGAGACGCTGGTCGAATCGCGCCAGGCCTTCATGCGCTATCGCGGCCAGGGCCATGAGATCGCCGTTCCGCTGCCCAACGAGCCGTTCGGCGCCGACGCCGCGGGCGACCTGCGCCGCCGCTTCGAGGCGACCTACGAGCAGGTGTTCGGCCGCGCCATTCCCAAGCTCGAGGTCGAAGCCCTGACCTGGACCCTGTCGATCGGCACCGACCGGCCACTGCCGCCACCCGCCAGGCCCGTGGCGAAGATCGCCGCACCGGCGCCGTCAGGCCAGCGCGAGGTGTTCGATCCGGTGAGCGGTCTCCTGGAACGGGCAGCCCTTCACGAACGCAAGGCGCTGACGCCCGGCATGTCGTTCGACGGGCCGGCGCTGATCGTCGAGGACGGCACCACCACCGTCGTTCCCACCGGCTTCATCGCCCACATCAACGAAGTGGGCCAGATCGTCCTGGAGGACCGCGCATGAGCACCTCTCCCAATTCGCCGGCCAAATCTCCGCTGGCCGACATCCGGCTGCAGGTCATGTGGAACCGCCTGCTGTCGGTCGTCGAGGAGCAGGCGCGCGCGCTGGTGCGCACCG
>CAIYWM010000813.1 GCA_903929895.1 uncultured Alphaproteobacteria bacterium | reverse complement strand
TACGCGCGCGGCATCCAGCAGACCGTTCTGTTCATGAACGAGTGTATCGAGCAGGGCGCGGTGCGGTGGATTTCCGCGGCCGGGCCTGGGCCGAAGCGCTCCGGCGCCAGGATTTCAGGGCCGGGCGAGGAGTAAGTCTGCAGTTCTCAAAGCTTTCTGGTGCTTTCCTCGCCGTGATGGGTGGGCGCGATCCGCCAGATCTTGCTGGCTGAGGATGGGGCCTCGAATGGTCAACTTCAGGGCCGTTTCGCCGCCTTCCGGTCGGCATCGAGGCGGCGGAGTTCACGCCGCAGGATCTTGCCGGTGGTCGTGAGCGGCAGTTCGGCGACGAACTCGACCTCGCGCGGATATTCGTGCGCCGCCAGCCGGGTCTTCACGAAGTTCGCCAGATCGGCCTTCAGCGAGTCGGTGGGGGCGATCTCGGGTCTGAGCTGGACGAAGGCCTTCACGATCTCGGTGCGGACCTTGTCGGGCACGCCCACGACCCCGACCATCGCCACCGCGGCATGCTTCATCAGGCACTCCTCGATCTCGCCGGGCCCGATGCGGGAGCCGCCCGAGGTGATGACGTCGTCGTCGCGGCTCTTGAAGAAGACGTAGCCATCCTCGTCGATGGTGCCGAGATCGCCGGTCAGCAGCCAGTCGCCGGCATATTTGCGCTCCGTGGCCTCCGGGTTGCGCCAGTATTCCAGCATCACGATGGGATCGTGCCGCCAGCCCGCGATCTGGCCTTCCTGGCCGTGCGGCAGGACATTGCCGTCGCCATCGACGACCGCGACCTTGCGGCCGGGGCAGGCACGGCCGCAGGAGCCGGGGCGGACCTCGAACCAGTCGGGCGAGTTGAGCAGCATCAGGTTCATCTCGGTCTGGCCGTAGCCTTCGGAGATCGTCGTGCCGAACGTGTCGCGGCCCCAGCTCAGCAACTCTTCACCCATGGCCTCGCCGCCGGTGGAGATCGCGCGGATGTCGTAGGTCCAGCGGTCGCGCGGCCTGTGGACCTGCCGCATCATCTTGAGCGCGGTCGGCGGGATGAAGCTCACCCCGACGCGATGCTTGGCCAGCATGGCGAATGCGCGTTCCGGATCGAACTTGGCAAAGCGGTGGGCCAGCACCGGCGTGCCGTAGTACCAGGCGGGGAACAGGGCGTCGTAGAGGCCGGCGATCCAGGCCCATTCGGCCGGGGTCCACATCACCTCGTTGCCGCGCGGCCAGTGGCCCAGCCACTGTTCTACGGCGGGGATGCAGCCCAGCATCATGCGATGGGCATGGAGCGCGCCCTTGGGCTGGCCGGTCGTGCCCGACGTATAGATCAGCAGCGCCGGATCCTCGGCCGAGGTGTCGACCGTGGCGAAGCGGTCGGAAGCGGCGCCGAGCAGCCGGTCCCAGTCGAGGAAGGCGCTGCCATGCGCGCCGGCGCCGATCACGATCACCGTCTTGAGATGGGGCAGGCGGTCGCGCACGGCCAGCAGCTTCGGCAGCTGGCTCATGTCGGTGATGACGGCCGAGGCCTCGGCGTTGGCCAGCCGGTATTCGATCGCCTCCTCTCCGAACAGGGTGAAGAGCGGCAGCACGACGGCGCCCATGCGATAGCCGGCGAGGTGGCAGATCGTGAGTTCGGCGCCCTGGCTCAGGAACACGGCGACGCGGTCGCCCTTGCCGATGCCGCGGGCAACCAGCGCGTTGGCCAGCCGCGAACTGGCGGCCAGGAGCTGGCCGAAGGTCCAGTTGCGCACCGAGCCGTCGGCATTCTCGACGATCATCGCCAGCGTGTCGGGTGCATGGCGTTCGCACACGGCGCGGCCGATGTTGAAGCGCTGAGGTGTGGGCCAGCGGAACTGCCGCATGGCGTCGTCGTAGCCGAGACCGCGAGGGATCATGCCCGGAGAACCTTCATTAGCGAGTGACGCGTTGCACGACGCGGCCGGCCAGCAGTTCCTGCGGCGTCGGCGTCCAGATTTCGTCGGGGGGCGTGTCGATCACGCGCTGCGCGAACTCGGGCGTGACGCCGCTCGCGACCAGGAAGCGCCGCATGTCGCGGTTGCTCTCGTACAGGTCGTTGGGACCGAGGCCGGGGAAACTGCCCTGGTGGAAGCCCAGGCGTCCGCTGGCTGAGATCGAGCGATCGTTGCCGCCGAGGAAGGCGATGGTGCAGGCCGACGCGCAGCCGGTCTCGACGCGCGTCGCCAGCCGGCGGTTGCGGATCATGCGGTTGATCTCGAAGGCGGTGCCGATGCGCCCGCCCGGGCCGGCGAGGACGACGCGACGCACCGAGGGATGCTTGTCCAGCGCGCGCCGCACAGCGTCGGCGCTGCCGGTGCCGTAAGCGCCTTCGACGCTGAGCGCCGTGCCGTCGGGACTCACCGTGACGGCAAGCGTGTCGAGCGCCTCGTCGCCGGAGTAGATCGCCCATAGTTCGCCGATCGAAGGCACGGCCCGTTCGTAGAACAGGCCGCCGATGCCGGCGATCGACAGCGCCGCGGCGACGAAGATGCCGAGGGCAATCGGGACGGGGGCTCGCCGTCGCGCGGCAATCGCGATCAGGCAGACCTGCACGAAGGCGAAGGCGGAGGCGCCGAGGCAGAGCAGGGCGGGGCCCAGCACATGCAGCAGGGTCACCTGGCCGGGTCCGAACACGGCGAGGGTGATGCTGCCGAACCCGACCAGCAAGGCCATCGCCGCCCAGACGCCGCGATAGTAGAGCGTGAGAT
>CAIYWM010000812.1 GCA_903929895.1 uncultured Alphaproteobacteria bacterium | reverse complement strand
GTTCATTGTCGAGCCAGGCGTAGGCGCGCTCCAGCTTCTCGATGGCCGCGTCGTGACCGTCCTTGCGCTTGGTCGGATCGCCGGTGAGCGCGCCGTCGACCGCGAGCTGCATCATGTTCATCACATGCAGGTCGAAGAAGCGGTCCAGGAACCGCACGTCGAGCGCCGCCATCGGGTCGGCGGGGATCAGGCGCACCGGGCCGGGATGCGCGAGCTGCAGATACTCGATGATGATGCTCGTCTCGACGACCGTGCGGTCGCCGTCGACCAGCACCGGGAACTTTCGCAACCGCCAGCGCTTCAGCCATTCGCCGACATGCCCGGGCGTGTCCTGCCCCAGCGCGCGGAACTCGAACGGCGTGCCGTTCTCGTAGAGCGCCATCAACACCTTCTGGGTGTAGGACGAAAAGAGGTGGCCGTAGATCGCAAGCGACATCGCCGGGGCTCCCGTTCAGCCGGTCTTCTTCCAGGAAGCGGCGCGCGCGAGCAAACGTTCCGCGCGAATGACGATCGGCAGGTCGACCATGCTGCCCTCGAAGGCCACCGCCCCCTCGCCATTGGCCTTGGCGACCTCGAAGGCCGCGAGCAGGCGCCGCGCACGGTCGACCTCGGCGTCGGAGGCGCCGTATTCCTCGTTGATGATTGGCACGTGCGCGGGATGGATGCACGAGGCCGTGGTGAAGCCAAGCTCCCGGCCGCGCTTCAGCCCGGCACGATAGGAGTCGAGGTCGTCGATCTTGGCGAGCTGGCCCATCGAGCCCATCGGCAGAATGCCGGCGGCGCGGCAGGCGGCCAGTCCCTGCATGGCGAAGACGTACATGCTGTCGGCCGAGGGGATCGCGCCCATGTCGGTGGCAAAATCCTCGCCGCCGACCGACATGCCGGCCATGCGCGGCTCGGCGGCGATGGCGAAGAGATGCGGCAGCGCGGCCACCGTTTCGATGAGGACGAGGAAGCGGGTGTGGCCGATCTCCATGCCGAGCTGCATCTCGCGCTCGGTCACAAGCTCGGCCAGCAGGCGCACGTGCTCGGGGCCCATCACCTTGGGCAGCATCAGCGCGGAGACGCCGGGCATCACGGCCGCTTCGATGTCGGGCACCGCCAGTTCGAGTGGCCGGTTGATGCGCACGACCACGTCGGCGCCGTTCTGCGCCACCCGCGGCACGGCGGCGGCGAGAGCGGCGCGGGCCTCGGCCTTCTTGGCGGGAATGATCGAATCCTCGAGATCGAGGATCAGCGCATCGGCGCCGCGCGTATGGGCCTTGGCGATGAAGCGTTCGGCCAGTACCGGCACGAACATCAGCGAGCGCCAGTTGGGCGTGGGACGGGTGGTCATTCCATTGTTCTCCGCAAGAAGTCAGCGCAGGCCGACGGGCACGACGCTGATCGAATTCTGGGGGCTGCCCTCGATCACGCGGTCGGTATAGGTGAGATAGACGAGGGCGCGGCGCTTGGGATCGTAGAAGCGCACGACTTGGGTGGTCTTGAAGATCAGCGAGGCGCGCTCGCTGAACACTTCGTGCGGGCTCTTGAGCTTCTCGGCCTTTTCGGCGTCGACCGGGCCGACCTGGTGGCAGGAGATCGAGGCATAGGGTGGATCTTCCGCGAGGCCGACCATGCCCTTCAGGCCGCCGGTGCGGGCGCGCGCGAGATAGCAGGTGATGCCCGCGAGGTCGGGATCGTCGAACGCCTCGACCACGATCTTGTCGTTGGGGCCCAGCCACTTGAAGCGATAGCCGACCGAGCCGATTTCCTCGGCCCCGGCGGGGAGCGCAACGAGGAGAGCGAGGACGGTGAGGATCGCGCGGAACATGTCAGACTCCTTTGGGGGCGGAACGGGTCGCGAGGAACAGGCCGGGCAGCACCAGGGCCGTTCCGATGAGATGGTACCATTGCGGCGCTTCGCCAAGGACGATCCAGGCAAGGATCCCGACATAGAGCGGGCCGAGATACATCGACACGCTGGTGACGGAGGGCCCGAGTTCGCGCACGCAGTAAGCGAAGGCGCCGTAGGCACCGACGCCGGGAATGACGGCGAGCACCAGGAACGAGGCCCAGGTGCGCCAGTCGCCGAGGTCCGGCGCTTGCCAGAGCAACGCCTCGCCGATCGTGAACGGCAGCAGCACGAGGCAGCCCGCGAAGGAGATGGCGCAGAGACGCGTCAGCGGATCGAGCGCGCTCGGCCGGGCCTTGAGCAGCACCGAATAGAGGCCCCAGCAGGCCGAGGCGGCGGCAATCCAGAGATCGCCCTCGGTGAACTGCACCGAGAGGAGGTTCTCGATCCGGCCCTTGGCAAACACCGCGGCGACGCCGGCGAGACAGAGCACGATGCCCGCGATGCGGCCCGTCGTCAGCCGCTCGCGATAGAGCAGGCGACCGAGCGCCACGACCAGGATCGGCGACGCGGCGTAGATGAGCCCGATGTTGAGCGCCGGTACGGACCGCGCGCCGATATAGACCCAGGCGCCGCAGATCCACATGCCGATTGCACCCAGCACCAGCAGGTCGCGCCATTCGCGCGTGAAGGCATGGCGATGACGCATCAGGCGCGGCCAGGCGAAGGGCAACAGCAGGATGGCTACGAACAGCCAGCGTCCCAGCGCCAGCGCGTTCGGCGGCACGAACGTGGCATAGCGCGCCATCAGCATGTTGACGGCGAACATCGCGGGCGTGAGCAGCAGCAGCGTCCAGGCGATGCGACGACGGGTGAGAAACGACACAGGGCGGTTCTAGCACGGGAAGGTCTGGAAGCCGTCCGCCGTCACATCTGGCTCCTGAAGCGCTCGATCAGCCATTGGGCGGCGGGCCCGGGCGGGCTGTCGATGCGGTGCAGCACGCGCAGCGGATAGGTCGCCGCCCACCAGTCGGAGAGATCCAGTTCGACGAGGCGGCCGGCCTCGATGTCGCCCGTGACCATCGGCGCCGGCATGCTGCCCCAGCCGACGCCCGCCAGCAGCAGTGCATGCTTGGCGCCGAGATCGGCCAGCCGCCAGGTCTTGGGACCGACCACGCCGAAATCCTGGCCCTCGGTCAGCTTCGAACGATCGCTGAGGACGAGCTGGATATGCTCGCGCGCGGCACCGCGGGCCTGCCCGCCGAGACGGGCCAGCGGGTGGAAGGGCGCGGCGACCGGGACGAGCCGGACGCCGCCGATGGCGATGCTCTCGGTGCCGTCGGCCGCCACGTTCGGACCGCTGACGCCGATGGTCGCCGTGCCGTCGAGCACGAGCTGCGTCACGGCGCCCAGCGTCTCGACATGGAGCCGCAACGGCACGGTTGGAAACGTCGTCTGAAAGGCCTGCAGCGCATCGACGAGGCGGGCGGTCGGGAGCATGACGTCGACCGCGAGCGAGACTTCGGCCTCCAGCCCTTCGAGCAGTCCCTTCACCTTGGCGCGCAGCATGTCGACGCCGTGCGTCACGGCGCGGGCTTCGGCCAGCACCGCCCGGCCGGCCTGGGTGAGCTGGGGCTTGCGGGTGGCCACCCGGTCGAACAGGGGCAGGCCGAGCTGGGCCTCGAGATTGTCGATGGCGTAGGTGATCGCCGAGGTCGCGCGGTTGAGGCGTCGGGCGGCGGCGGCAAAGCTGCCGGCATCGACCACGGCGAGAAGGACCTGAAGCTGGGCGAAGGAGGGCGTGCCGGGTGTTGTCGTCATTTCTAAAATACTGAACAGATCATTCAATAT
>CAIYWM010000811.1 GCA_903929895.1 uncultured Alphaproteobacteria bacterium | reverse complement strand
TGCCCTTCCTGCCATTGGTAGAGCGCCTGCACCGCCGCCAGCCGTGCGGCCTGGCGACGGCTCGGGCCGGCCGGCTTGGCGTCACTCACGTTTTCTTCCAGCGACGGCCGAGTGCCACCATGGCGAGACAGGCATGGGCGGCGTCGCCGCCCTTGTCGCCGCGGTCGGTGAAGGCGCGGGCGCGCGCCTGCTCGATATTCTCGACGGTGACGATGCCGTAGCCGATGGCGAGCTTCTTCTGTACAGCGAGATTCATCAGACCGCGCGCGCTCTCGCCACAGACATAGTCGTAATGTGTGGTCTCGCCCCGGATCACGCAGCCCAGAGCGACATAGCCGTCGTAGCGCCTGCCCTTCTTGCCGGCCGCCAGCGCAATCGCGCCGGGGATTTCGAAGGCGCCCGGTACGACGACGCGCTCCGACTTCGCGCCGTTCGTCTTGATCTCCCGCTCCGCGCCTTCGATCAGCGCATCGGCGATGTCGTCATAGTAGCGCGACTCCACGATCAGGATACGCGCGCCCTTGACGCCCGCGACCGCCGGCCGGGCGGTCGGATTTTCCGTCCGTGTCGACATATTCAGACCTTTGCGCGGCCGGGAACCGGCTTCTGGGCGACGATCGTGAGGCCGAAGCCCTCGAGAGCGACGACGCTCTTCTGCGAATTGCTGAGCAGCACCATTTCCTTCACGCCGAGATCGAGCAGGATCTGGGCGCCGACGCCGTAGTCACGCAACTCCTGCCCCGACGGTTCGATCGGCTCGCCGGCGCGGCGGCGCTGCTCGGCCAGAACGACGGTGAGCGGCTCGCGGATCAGAACGATGACGCCTCGGCCTTCCTTCGAGATCTCGCGCATCGAGGCCTCGATCTCGCCGCCCCGGCCGCCGCTGCGCTGTCCCAGGGTATCGGTGAACAGGTTGACCGCATGCATTCGGACCATGACGGGACCGCCCGCCGCGGGATCGCCCTTCACCAGGGCTACGTGCTGCGCCATCGTCACCTTGTTCACGTAGACGACGCAGCGGAAGTCGCCGCCCCAAGTACTGTCGAGCGTGGTCTCGCTGATGCGCTTCACGATCGAATCGTAGCGGCGGCGATAGGCGATCAGGTCGGCGATGGTCCCGATCTTGAGCCCGTGGCGCTGCGCGAAGGTGATCAGATCGTTGCGGCGGGCCATCGTGCCGTCGTCGTTCATGATCTCGCAGATCACGCCGGCCGGATTGAGGCCCGCCAGACGCGCGAGATCGACGGCAGCCTCGGTGTGGCCGGTGCGTTCCAGCGTGCCACCGTCGCGGGCGACCAGCGGGAATACGTGGCCGGGTGTCACGATGTCCTGCGGTCCGCATGACGGGTCGATCGCGACGGAGACGGTGCGCGCACGATCCGCGGCCGAGATGCCGGTGGTTACGCCTTCGCGCGCCTCGATCGAGACGGTGAACGCCGTCGAGTGACGGGTGCGGTTGTTCTGCGACATCAGCGGCAGGCCGAGCTGTTCGACCCGTTCGCGCGTGAGGGCCAGGCAGATCAGGCCGCGCGCGTGCCGGGCCATGAAGTTGATCGCGTCGGGCGTCGCCCACTGGGCCGGGATCACCAGGTCGCCCTCGTTCTCGCGATCCTCGTCGTCGACGAGGATGAACATCCGGCCCTTGCGGGCCTCCTCGATGATGTCCTCGGCGGCGGCCTTCACCTCGCCGAAGGTGACCCGCCAAGCGTCCTTTTCGAGCGCACTCATGATTTCTGATGCTCCAACAATCGCGCAACGTAACGCGCGAGCATATCCACCT
>CAIYWM010000810.1 GCA_903929895.1 uncultured Alphaproteobacteria bacterium | reverse complement strand
TCAAATCAAGCAATTCCGGGAGTGAAATCATGCGCTGTTTCCGTCGTTCCCTGCTGACCGCAGCCGTCGCTGCCTCCGCGACCCTCGCCACTTCCGTGATGGCCGGAGCCTCGTTCGCGCAAGGCGCCTATCCCAGCAAGCCCGTCACGCTGATCGTGCCGGCTGCGGCCGGCGGTCCCACGGACACGGTCGCACGCCTCATTGCGGAGTCGATGACCAAGACCTTCGGCCAGACCGTCGTGGTCGAGAATGTCGGCGGCGCTGGGGGCACGATCGGCATGGCCAAGGTCGCCCGGGCTGCCCCCGACGGCTACACCATCGCCGTCTGGCACATCGCGCAGGCCACTGCTCCCGCTCTCTATGACGGCCTGAAGTACGACGTGGTCGGCGACTTCGACCATCTCGGCCGCATCACCGACGTGCCGATGACGCTCGTCTCCAAGGCTGGCCTGCCGCCGAAGGACATCGCCGAGATCGTCGCCTGGATGAAGGCGAACCAGGGCAAGGCGACCTACGGCCATGCCGGCATCGGCTCGGCGTCGCACCTCTGCATGCTGATCCTGATGAAGGAACTCGGCATCAAGATGGAAGGTGTCGGCTATCGCGGTACCGGCCCGGCGATGAACGACCTGATCAGCGGTACGTTCGACGTGATGTGCGACCAGACGACCAACACGACCGGCCACATCAAGGACGGACGCATCAAGGGCTACGCCGTGACGACCAAGTCGAAGGTCTCGTCGGTGCCCGACCTGCCGACCCTGGACGGCGGCACCCTGCCCGGCTTCGAGGTCTCGGCCTGGCACGCACTCTGGGCGCCCAAGGGGTTGCCGAAGGACGTCACGGACAAGCTCGTGGCGGCGCTCAAGGTCGCGCTGAAGGATCCCAAGGTTAAGGAGCGGTTCGCCAGCCTCGGCACCGAACCCGTCGCGGAGACGCAGGTCAGCCCCGAGGCGCTCAAGACCTATCTCGAATCGGAAGTGAAGCGCTGGGACGCCGTGATCAAGGCGGCCGGCGTCAAGGCCAGCAATTGATCCGGAGACAGTTATGAAGAGCTACAAGATCGCAGCCATTCCCGGCGACGGCATCGGTACCGAAGTCGTGTCGGCCGGAGTCGAGGTGCTGGAGGCCATCGCCCGCCGCGAAGGCAATTTCGCCTTCGAGATCGACCATTTCGACTGGGGTGGCGACTACTACAAGAAGCACGGCCGCATGATGCCGGTGGACGGGCGCGAGCAGATCGCCAAACACGATGCGATCCTGTTCGGGTCGGCGGGCCATCCCGACATTCCCGACCATGTCACCCTGTGGGGACTGCGGCTGGCGATCTGCCAGCCCTTCGACCAGTACGCCAACGTTCGGCCGACGCGGGTGCTGCCGGGAATCACCTCGCCGTTGCGACACGTGAACGGCGGCGAGCTCGACTGGGTGATCGTGCGCGAGAATTCCGAGGGCGAATATTCCGGCGTCGGCGGGCGGGTCCACCAGGGCTCGCCGATCGAGGCGGCGACCGACGTGTCGATGTTCACGCGCGCCGGTGTCGAGCGCATCCTGCGCTTCGCCTTCAAGCTGGCGCAGTCGCGCCCGCGCAAGCTGCTCACCGTCGTCACCAAGTCGAACGCCCAGCGCCACGCCATGGTGATGTGGGACGAAATCGCCAGCGAAGTCGCCGCCGAGTTCAAGGACGTCACCTGGGACAAGATGCTGGTC
>CAIYWM010000809.1 GCA_903929895.1 uncultured Alphaproteobacteria bacterium | reverse complement strand
GACGCGCGGCCGCGGCCCCGCAGCCGGTATCGTCAAGCCGTTCGCTCATCTCACCATCGTGGTGCGTGAGCGCGCCGAGACGGAGGAAAAGTAATGGGTCAGAAGGTCAATCCGATCGGCCTGCGGCTCGGTATCAACCGGACCTGGGATTCGCGCTGGTACGCCGAAGGCGCCGAATATTCGAAGATGCTCCATGAGGACATCCACATCCGCAAGGTGCTGCGCGAGCGCCTCGCCCAGGCGGGTGTCGCGAAGATCATCATCGAGCGTCCGGCCAAGCGCGCCCGCGTCACGATCCACACCGCCCGCCCGGGCGTGGTGATCGGCAAGAAGGGCGCCGACATCGAGAAGCTGCGCGGCGACCTCGCCAAGATGACGAAGGGTGAAGTGGCCCTGAACATCGTCGAGATCCGCAAGCCCGAGGTCGATGCGACGCTGATCGCCGAGAACATCGCCCAGCAGCTGGAGCGTCGCGTTGCGTTCCGCCGCGCCATGAAGCGCGCCGTGCAGTCGGCGATGCGCCTGGGCGCGCTGGGCATCCGCATCAATTGCTCGGGCCGTCTCGGCGGCTCGGAAATCGCCCGTATGGAATGGTACCGCGAAGGTCGCGTGCCGCTGCACACGCTGCGCGCCGACATCGACTACGGCACCGCCACGGCATTCACCACCTTCGGCACCTGCGGCGTGAAGGTCTGGGTGTTCAAGGGCGAGATCATGGCGCATGACCCGATGGCGCACGATAAGCGCGCCGAGGAAGCGGCGCCGCAACGGACGCCGGCGCGTGTCGAGCGCACCGAGCAGAGGGACGCGTAATCCACCATGCTGCAACCCAAGCGCACCAAGTACCGCAAGGCCTTCAAGGGTCGTATCAGCGGCGCTGCCAAGGGCGGCTTCAACCTCGACTTCGGCTCCTATGGGCTGAAGGCGATGGAGCCGGATCGCCTGACGGCGCGCCAGATCGAGGCGGCCCGTCGCGCCATCACGCGTCACATGAAGCGTGCCGGCCGCGTGTGGATCCGCGTGTTCCCGGACGTCCCCGTCTCGAAGAAGCCGGCCGAGGTCCGCATGGGCTCCGGCAAGGGCGCGCCCGAATTCTGGGCGGCGCGCGTGAAGCCGGGCCGCATCCTGTTCGAACTCGAGGGCGTCTCGGGCGTTATCGCCAAGGAAGCCCTGGCGCTCGGCGCGGCCAAGCTGCCGATCAAGACCCGCTTCGTGTCGCGCGTCGGCGCCGAAGGCTGAGGGAGAAGGACATGAAGGCCACCGATCTGCGCCCCAAGACCAAGGACGAGCTCAAGAACGAGCTCGGCAACCTTCGCAAGGAGGCATTCAACCTGCGCTTCCAGAAGGCTGGGGGCCAGCTGCAGAAGACTTCCCGCGCGCGCCAGGTTCGTCGCGACATCGCCCGCATCAAGACGGTGCTGGGCGACAAGGCCGCCGGTTAAGGAGCACGAAATGCCGAAGCGTATCCTGGAAGGCGTCGTCGTCAGCGACAAGATGGACAAGACCATTGTCGTCAAGGTCGAGCGCCGCGTTCAGCATCCGATCTACAAGAAGTTCATTCGCAAG
>CAIYWM010000808.1 GCA_903929895.1 uncultured Alphaproteobacteria bacterium | reverse complement strand
GTTGATCAGGGAGCCGTCGGGGTTCAGGGCCAGCACGTCGGAGAAGTCGACGGTCCAGCCGCCCAGGCTCACCGCATATTCCAGCCGCACCGCCTTGCCCTCGGTCCAGGCCCGCGCCTGGCCGACCACGTCCTCGCGCATGCCGGTGTAGACGCCGGGCGCGGTGCGCTCGAGCCGCCAGGTCTTGCGATCCTTCTCGCCGTCGGCATAGGCGAAATCCTCGACCAGGGTCAGCGTCTTGCCGTCCCAGGTACCGTCGATCACGACGTCGAAGCGGCGTTCCGAGCCGGTCCAGCTGTTGGTGAACACGCCCTGCCCGACCGTGCGGCCGGGGAAGAACTGTTCCAGCACCAGCGGCGGGGACGAGGCGGCGACGGTCGCGTCCGGCGGCGAGGCGCAGGCGCCCAGCATCGCGAGCAGGCCGAGCAGGGAGAAGCGGGACGGCAAGGTGGATGTCATGGGGGTTGTACGCCGGGGAGGGCCTCGCCGGATCACCCCCCGGAACACCCACTTGTCGGCCCCCGCCCCGCCGCGCAGACTCCGCCCGATAAACGGAGGAATGAATGCTCGACGCCGAAGCCCGCATGCTGCTCGACCTGATGGAGGAGGCCACCAAGGCCGGCCGGCCGAAGCTGGAATCCCTGCCGCACGCGATCGGCCGCCAGGCGGTCGACAAGATGTCGGAGGACAGCGAGGCCGATCCGCCCGAGGTCGCCCAAACCATCGACGGCGCCTTCGCGGGCCCCGGCGGCGCGATCAAGTACCGCCGCTACCTGCCGCTGGGAGTCACGCCCGGCAGCCTGCCGACGCTGATCTACTATCACGGCGGCGGCTTCGTGATCGGCACCATCGAGACCCACGATTCGACCTGCCGGCGGGTGGCCAACCGGAGCCGCTGCCAGGTGATCTCGATCGACTACCGCCTGTCGCCCGAGCATCCCTTCCCCGCCCCGATCGACGACGGCATCGCCGCGTTCCGCCATGTCCGCGACAACGCCGCGGCGCTGGGCGCCGATCCGGCCCGCCTCGCGGTCGGCGGCGATTCGGCGGGCGGCGCGGTGGCCGCCGTCGTGTGCCAGGCGATGCGCGACGCCAGGGAAGCCGGCCCCGCCTTCCAGATGCTGATCTACCCCGCGACCGATTCCAGCCGGGAGAGCGGCTCGCGCAAATCCTTCGCCGAGGGCTATTTCCTGAGCAAGGGCCTGATGGACTGGTTCTGGAAGGCCTATGTGCCGGCCGCCACCGACCTCGCCGACCTGCGTCTGTCGCCGCTGCTGGCGAAAGACTTCACCGGCCTGCCGCCCGCCTTCGTGCTCACGGCGGGTTACGACCCGCTGCGCGACGAGGGCCGCGCCTATGCCAACCGCTTGATCGACGCCGGCGTGAAGACGACCTACGTCAACTATCCCGGCACCATCCACGGCTTCTTCTCGCTGACGCGGTTCCTGAAGCAGGGGCTGAAGGCCAACGACGAGGCGGCGGCGGTGATGGGGGCGTTCTTCGGGACGTGATCATCGTTTCTACCACCACGAACCTCATCCTGAGGAGCGGCCGCAGGCCGCGTCTCGAAGGATGGGCAATGGTCGAGCTGGCTGGAACCATGGACAACGAAGACGGAGCGTACGTCTACATGCTTCGCTGTTCGGACGGCAGCTACTATGTCGGCTCGGCGCGTCGAGGCCTGGAGCGGCGTCTTTCGGAGCACAATACCGGTGCTTACGGCGGCTATACCGCGAAACGTCTTCCCGTGGTCATTGTTTGGTCGGAGCATTTTCTGAACATCACCGATGCAATCGCGGTCGAAAGGCAGATCAAAGGCTGGTCGCGCGTCAAAAAGGAAGCCCTGATCAGAGGCGATTTCGGGGCGCTTCGGGCGCTCGCGAAAAGAGGTGGCAAATGACGGGCCCCGTTGCCCATCCTTCGAGACGCGCCGCTTCGCGGCGCTCCTCAGTGTCTGACTCTAAATGAATGTATTTGGATCAGGCACTTGCGAGACGTCTGAAGAGTAGGCGGATGCTTGCGAGGAGCAGCCACGCGGTTGCACTTTCGATGGTGGCCTCGAAGTCCTTGGCAAGGCGTCGGCTTCGGCCAAGCCATGCGAAGGTCCGTTCGACCACCCATCTGCGGGGCAGGAGCTGGAAGCCTTTGACGCCCTGCGGGCGCTCGACGATCTCGATGGTCCAGGGGCCGCAATGGTCGATGGCGGCGCGCAATTGCGGGCCCCGGTAGACGCGGTCGGCGAAGATGTGGCGCAGATTGGGGAAGCGACGGCGCAGCACGCCGAGCAGCGGCACCGCGCCATGGGGATCCTGGATGTTGGCTGGGTGAACCTGGCTGGCGATCACGAAGCCTTCGGTGTCGGTGACGATGTGGCGCTTGCGGCCCTTGATCCGCTTGCCCGCGTCGATCCCGCGCGGACCGCCGCTTTCCGTGGTCGGTGCGCTCTGGCTGTCGATGATGCCCGCCGACGGAGCAAGGTTGCGGCTCAGCGACTGACGGGCTCTTCCCACCAACCGGGCATTGATCCAATCCCAGGTTCCGTCAGTGCGCCAACGATAGAAGTATCCCTGCACCGTCGAGCGGGGCGGGAAGTCCCGTGGCAGCGCGCGCCACTGACAGCCGGTGGCGAGAACATACAGGATCGCATTGACGATCTGGCGCCGATCCCACAGCCGAGGCCTCCCCAGCCGTCGGGCCGGTGGCAGCAACGGTTCGAGCACCGCCCACTCCGGGTCCGTCGTCCCGCTTGCATAGCGCAGTCCGTCACGCCGATACTTCCGGCGAGTGGTTTCAGTCCAGACCATGTGACCCTCCGTCGTAGCTCGCAACCACGACCGAATCACAACTGACTGAAATCACTCAACTCTTTTCAGGCCGGCCTCTCAGGATGAGGGGGTGCCAAGAGGAACCACCAAGAATGCGGCACGAAACCCGCCGACTGATCCTGTTGCTGCTGCCGGCCGGCATCGTCTTCGCGGCCTTCTTCCTGCTGCCGATGGCGCGCCTGTTCTTCATCGGCGGCAGCGGCAAGACCGGCTGGGCGGCCTATGCCGCCATCCTCACCGACTCGCTCTATCTCGACAGCCTGCTGTCC
>CAIYWM010000807.1 GCA_903929895.1 uncultured Alphaproteobacteria bacterium | reverse complement strand
TCCCTTTGGGCCAAGTCTACGTGTTTTCGAATTTCTTCATGTAGAACATCGACGTCACTGCCCTCTGCAACTGCCGCGCGATCTACGTCGTGGTTGCCAGGTGTGACCATGATTGATCCGGCGGGACAATCGATTAGCTCGCTGATGTGACGAAGCCAATCCTTCGCGAATTCGAATTCTCTTGTCTTTCCGCCAAATGCAATGTCACCGGATACGATAATTCCGTCGATCTTCTGCACCCTTGTTGTCCGAATGGTGCGCAAGTCGCGTTCGAGCTCATTCCGCAAATCGCTATCGGCATCGTGAACATCACCCGCGCGACCATCCCGAAAGTGGATGTCCGAAAGATGCAGGAACACTAGGTCTGCCGGAAAGTCGGGCTCAGATGCCATAAGGGTAAGAATGCTCCAGTCTCAATCTTCCGGTGTTCTCACATTGCGAAAAACTATCAGTCGATGCTATTTGAAGGATAGCAGGTCGCTGATTTGCTGCCCATTGTATTTCGGTGTGGACACGCCTCGCAGCCAGGGTTTGTCGCCGCCTCACCCACCCGTGATCCCCCGCGCCTGATCCATCCGCCCGCGTGCTACAGTACCAGCCCCATGCCGCCCCTCTCGCGCCGCACCTGGAGCTGGACCTTCGATCTGCCGCCGTCTGTGCTGTGGCCGGTGCTGGCCGACACCAACCGCTTCAACGAGGCGATGGGCCTGCCGCCCTACCTGCTGGAGGAGACGCCGCAGCCCAACGGCACGGTGCTGCGCCGCGGCCGGGGCAAGGCGGCGGGGTTCACGCTCGAATGGGAGGAGAAGCCCTACGAGTGGGTGCTGGGCCGGCATTTCAACGTGTCGCGGGTCTTCTCCAAGGGGCCGTTCCGCCGCTTCGGGCCGGTGTTTGATCTCGAGCCCGACGGCAAGGGCGGCTCGGCAGTCAGCTACGCGCTCGAATGGGAGCCGCTCACCCTGATGGGCCGCCTGTTCGGCAAGCGGCTGGCCGAGCAGGCCGGCGCCGCCGTGGGCAAGCGCATCCTGGAGGCCGTGTCCTTCCTCAAGGGCGAGCGCGAGACGCCGTTCGAGCTGTCGACGCCGGCGCTGCCCGATGGCGCGTTCGAGCGCGCGGCGGCGATGGCGGTGGAGATCGACCGCAGCCCCTACGGCAACGGGCTCGGCCGGGTGCTGACGGGCACGGTGCTGGGCGGCATGGCGGGCGACCTCGCCCATCTCAAGCCCAAGCGGCTGGCGCGCCAGATCGGCGTGGCGCCGCGCGCCGCCATCGAGGCCTGCCTCGCCTCGGTGCGGGCGGGGCTGCTGACCATGAGCTGGGACCTGCTCTGCACCAACTGCCGCGGGCCCAAGCTCTCGGCCTCGGCCCTGTCGGAACTGCCGCGCGGCGCGCACTGTCCCTCCTGCAACATCGATTACGACCGCGACTTCGAGAAGAACGTCGAGCTCACCTTCGCGCCCGCGCCCTCGGTGCGGCCGCTGATGGTGGGAGGCTTCTGCCTCTCGGGCCCGATGGCGACGCCGCATGTCGCGGTCCAGCTTCTCCTGGCGCCGGGCGAGCGGCGGAACGTGGCGGTCGATCTGCCGCCCGGCCGCTACCGGCTG
>CAIYWM010000806.1 GCA_903929895.1 uncultured Alphaproteobacteria bacterium | reverse complement strand
TCACCATCATACGCTTAAGGTCGACTCTTAGTGGCACGTAACCCCGGATAACAATTTCCGCAGAGGTAGCCGTCGATCTCGACCTATCAATGTTCCAGCCATTTTTTTGGAGCGCATTTACGATTTCATTAAAGCGCTCTCGATGATGCCTACCCATCCGTCTACGACTGTCGTCGCCTCTAGATGCTGCGCCGATATGGAGCTCTACGCGTTCTTCTCGCTTCTGAGGTTGTGTCACAGATAGGCGAATAACGATTCCAGTAGCTGACCCCGTAGCTGGGACCAGTTCGGCAAATCAAAAGGAGCGCCCAGTCCCGCGCCAGTAAACAATACAAATGGAACTGCCGCCGTTGAGTACTCTCGCCGAAGTTGGAGATAGTTATCTTGATCTTCAAACACGCGCTGCCCCCCCAACGCTAACGCTCGCGAATATCACATTCTACTAGCAGTGGTTTCGCTGCGCGCCTCTTAGACAACCAGTCTATCGCTCCAGATGGGGACTGCAACAGGCAGCATTCAGTACGACTTAACGGCGACCGTTTGCGTGACGGGTATCAGCTCCGGACTGTCATGAGTTGTAGATATCCTTCGCGAGCCTTTGCTCTCGAAGATGGCTGCGGCGGGGCGTTCCAATCCAGGGACGCGGTTGGGCCCTCTCTCGCTAAAGGATATGTGGCCCTCCTCAGCAGGTCAGAGGCAAGCAGCGTCGGCGTGTCATTTTCAAGAAAAGCCGGGGACCTATTTCAACAACTTCAGACACTCCCCCGCCGCTTCGGCGGCGGTGCGGGCGGTGTCGCGGGACATCGAACCGGCCATCACCATCGGGCGGGCGACGCCGGTCAGCGCGTCCTTGATGTCGGTCTGGGGCGTCATCGTGGGCGCCACCTTGCCGTAGAAGAGCTGGCCGTCCTTGGAGAGCTGGGCCGAACAGGCTGTAGCCGCAGCCTGGTCGGCAGCCTGGGCGACGGCGGGCAGCAGGAGGAGGCCGAGCAGGGGCAGAAGGATCGGGCGCATGAGTGATCTCCTCAAGGGTTTGGAGCGGGACGGGACAGAGCGTCCCTGGTGGGCTGTGGCATAGACGTTCGCGGTGTCCCCATTGCGGCGACCGGACCGACGCCATGCAACGCCGGGAGGTCCGGTGCGTTCACCCTGCGCCGATGTGTTGCGCGTCCGCAGGACGGCCAGGGGATCTCACCATGAACATGTCGGCCGAAAGCATTCTCGTCATTCTCGTCGTGGGCATCGTGGCCGGCTGGCTGGCCGGCAAGGTCTTGCGCGGCACCGGGTTCGGGCTGGTCGGCGACCTCCTTGTCGGCATTGCCGGCGCCTTGTTCGCGGGCCTGCTGTTTCCGCGACTCGGGATCAACCTGGGGGGCGGAATTCTTTCCCAGATCCTGTTCGCGGCGTTGGGTGCGATCATCCTGCTGCTGATCGTCGGCCTGGTACGAGGGCGGCGGGCTTAGCCCGCGTCCCTGCGCCCCTCGGGCGTCAGGGCGCTATCGCATGTGATTCAAAGGTCCCTCACTGCGTTCGGGATGACAGCGTTTTCGGAATCGGCGCACTGCGCAAATTCCAACAAAATTGTCATCCCGAACGAAGTGAGGGACCTTTCGCCTTCTTGAAAAGTGAACCGCAACGGCGCTTCAGGTCACATGCGATAGCCCTCGGCCGTCAGGGGGCGCGCGTCAGGCGAGCTTCTCGACCGAAATCTCGTGGACGGCCCGGCCGTCGCGCTCGAAGGCGGTGATGTTGGCGATGGTGGTGGCGGCGATGCCCTGCAGGGCGTCGGCGGTGAAGAAGGCCTGGTGTCCGGTGACGAGGACGTTGGGGAAGGACAGGAGCCGGGCAAAGACATCGTCCTGGATCACCTTGTCGGACAGGTCTTCGAAGAACAGGTCGGCCTCCTCCTCGTAGACGTCGAGGCCGAGATGGCCCAGGCGCCCGTCCTTCAGCGCCGCGATCACGGCCGGCGTGTCGATCACCGCGCCGCGGCTGGTGTTGATCAGCATCGCGCCCGGGCGCATGCGGGCGAGCGCCGCCGCGTCGATCAGGTGATGGGTCGCGGGCGTCAGGGGGCAATGGAGCGAGACGATGTCGGAGGCCGCCAGCAGCTCGGGCAGCTCGACATAACGCACCCCCACCGCGATGCAGGCGGCGTCGGGTGCGGGATCGACGGCGAGGATCGTGCAGCCGAAGCCCGCCAGGATGCGGGCGAAGGTGGCGCCGATGCGCCCGGTGCCGACGACGCCCACGGTGCGGCCCTTCATGTCGAAGCCCAGCAGCCCTTCCAGCGCGAAGTTGCCCTCGCGGACGCGGGCATAGGCGCGATGGATGTTGCGGTTCAGCGCCAGCACGAGGGTGACGGCATGCTCGGCGACGGCATGCGGTGAATATTCGGGCACGCGGGCGACGGTGATGCCGAGCTTGCGCGCCGCCGCGAGGTCGACGTTGTTGAAGCCCGTGCAGCGCAACGCCACGAGGCGGATGCCCCCTCCGGCGAGCGCTTCGAGCACCTCCGCAGGCAGCGCATCGTTCACGAAGGCGCAAACCGCCGTCACGCCCCGGGCGAGGGCCACTGTCTCGATCGTCAGGCGCGGTTCGAGAAAGGCCAGCACATGGCGGGCGGACGCGTTGGCGGCGTCGAGGAATTGCCGGTCGTAGGGCTTGGTGCTGAAGACCGCGACGCGCATGGCGCGCGGCCGGGGCGCCGGTCCCGCCTCTCCTAGCCCTTCTGGCCGTGGCCGGTCGGGCGCTTGTCCTTTTTCACGGACTTCGGTCCACCGCGCACCGCGTCCTTCGCGATCTGCTTGGTCGAGACACGGAGGGCCGCCTGGTGCTGACGGTCGTTGGGCGTGCGCTGGGGAGTCTTTGACATCACCTATCAACGCCCGCCCGGCGCGGAAGTTGCATGGAGTGCGCTGGCAGGACGACGCGAAATGCGTCACACTTGCAGCGGCCTCGCGTGATCTCGCGGCGGCGGCCCAGGAGCGATAGAGTCGGTGCAGGACAGCGAGCGAAAGCCCCCCACGATGCGGAGCGCGACGGCGCTTCCCAAGCCGCCCCGCATTGACGGCAGGCGGCTGCGCAGCGAACGCACCAGGCAACTCATCATCGAGGCCTATCTCGCGCTGCTTCGCGAGAGTCCGGACATTCCGACGTCGGCCGAGATCGCCAAGCGGGCCGGCTATTCGGTGCGTTCGGTGTTCGAGCGCTTCGACGACCTGCTGGCCCTGAGTTTCGCCGCGGCGGACTATGCCCTGGCGGCGGGGCTGGCGCAGGCGACGATCCGCGATCTCGATGGCGATCGCGCGGCGCGCATCCGTTCCCAGGTCGAGACGCGGGCCGGCATCTGCGAGCAGTGGCTGCCGCTGTGGCGGGTGCTGCTGCACAATCAACGGGAATCGCCCCTGCTGACGATGCGCATCGACCGCATGCGCGAAGCGGTATGGGCGCGGTTGATGCTGATGTACCGGCCCGAGCTCTCGACCCTGACGGAGACCGACCGGACGGCCCTGCTGATCACGCTGGAGCAGCTGACCGACTTCGAGAGCTGGGGCCGGATGCGCGAGCGCCACGGCCTCAGCGTCGAGGCGGCGCGCAACGTGTGGGCCAGCGCCATCGACCGGCTGTTGCCGCCGACGCCCTGAGCGGCCGGCGACGCTCGCGACAATCTGGTGAGAACGTTCTGCCCATCCACAGGTCCGTGAGCAGCGTTCTTTCTGTTCGGTTATGAACGCCGACGGCCATCAGGGCCTGTTGTCGTCATCGGGGATCAGGGAATGCTCACGCTCTATCATGGCTGGAAATCGTCGGCGTCGCGGCGGGTGCGGTTGTGCCTGGCCGAGAAAGGCCTCACCTTCGAGAGCAAGGTGATCGACCTCAGCAAGATGGAGCATCACGCGCCTGCCTTCCTGAAGCTCAACCCCAACGGCGTCATCCCGCTGCTGATCCTCGAGGACGGGCGCTCGCTCTACGAGAGCGGCACGATCTGCGAATATGTCGACGAGACCTGGCCCGAGCCGCCGCTGCGGCCGGCGGACGCCTACGGACGCGCCGTGATGCGCAACTGGATCCGCCATGTCGACGGGCTGATCGGCAACTTGATCATCTTCAACTGGGCGCACTCGATGGCCAAGGTCGCCACGCAGTGGTCCGACGCCGAGCTCGCCGAAAAGCTGGCCAACGTTCCCAGCAAGGAACGGCGTGAGGCGTGGCTGCGCACCGCGCGCAAGCCCTACACCGAGGAAGAGCGCCAGGAGGCGCGCACCAGGTTGAAGGTCGGGCTGGTCGACCGCATGGAAGAGACGCTGCGCCACAGCCGGTGGCTGGCCGGCGACAGCTATTCGCTGGCCGACATCGGCGCGGTGCCCTTCATCAAGCGGATCGACGAGGAGATCGCGCCGGAGGAGATCACACCGGCCCGGCACCCGCGGGTCGCGGCCTGGTGGACGGCGATCCAGTCGCGGCCGGCCTTCGCTGCCGCCCGGATAGGTTCTTTCACCGACTGAAGAAGCAGGGATGAGCGGCGAGCGCCATCAACCCTGCCCATCCTCCGGTAAGAACGATCCTGGAGTGACGGTCAGGCGCGCACGAGCGACTTGATGGCGAGCGCCGGCTTGCCGGACTTCTCGGCGACCTCGCGATCCTGCTCCTCGATGATCTGCCGGGCCGGCAGGTCCTTCTCGAGCCCTTCGAGGGCCTCGAGCGGTACGCGGCGGTTGGAGCGCTGGCTGCCGTCCTCGTAGATGACGTTGAACAGCACGTATTCCGAACGCTTGTTGGATTTCTTACCCATCGGGACCTCCATATCGGTTCAAGTCCGTCGACCTAGAGGGGGCTCGTGCCGGCACGGGACGAGGCTCGCGCGCCCGATCGACGGATCGACGCGACACTTCAGCAACCGTCGCCCGTCGCTCCGGTTCCCGCCACGCCCGCGCAACCACGCCCGCAACAGGAAAGCCAAAAGAAAAGCCCCGCACCCAGAGGGTGCGGGGCCAATCTCGCATTCTGAGACGTGGCCGCCGTTACCGGCGGCCGCGCGATCAGCCGATCGTCTTCAGATTGTCGGCCGCCATCTTGCCGCTGCGACGGTCAGCGACGAGTTCGAACTCGACCTTCTGACCTTCGTTCAGCGTGCCCAGGCCGGCGCGCTCAACGGCGCTGATGTGCACGAAGGCATCGGCACCGCCGTTGTCCGGCTGGATGAAGCCGAAGCCCTTCTGAATATTGAACCACTTCACGGTTCCCGTCGCCATGGGTAACCCTTTCACTACTTTAGATATGCTGAACCGCGCGGCGTCCCAATCATGAAAAAGGAACGCGCAGCCGGCCGTCGAATTCGCACTGGTTTTCGGGATCAAAGTTCGGGAGCGAGCTGCCGGCGAAGCCGGGAACGCGGACCAAATCGTCTGTCCGTCTATCGACCGCGTGCATATGGCCTCTTGCCGGGACTTTTGCAAGGACCGATTGGCCGCGGGCGGCTAGGGTGCCGCGAGACATGCAGGGGAGTTCGCGGTGGCCAACAATCCGAAAGTGCTGATCGCGGGCGCAGGCCCGGTGGGCCTGACCCTCGCCAACGAGCTGGTCCGCCACGGTATTTCCGTCCGTATCGTCGACAAGTCGGCCGCCCGTACCGACAAGTCCAAGGCCCTCGTCCTGTGGAGCCGCACGCTCGAACTGCTGGACGATGCCGGCTATGCCAAGGACTTCCTGTCGTCCGGCGTGCCGGCGCATGGCGCGCAGATCTCGACCGGCAACCAGGTCGTGGCCAAGGTCGCGTTCGACGTGATCGACAGCCGCTTCGCCTATGCGCTGATGATCGCGCAAAGCGAGACCGAGAGGGTGCTCGAGGAACGGCTGGCGGCAGCCGGGGTGACGGTCGAGCGCACGGTCGAGCTGACGGGTTTCTCCGACAGGGGCGCCTCCGTCGAAGCGATGCTCACGAAGGCGAACGGCGAGCGGGAAACGCTCGAAGCCGACTGGCTGGTCGGGTGCGACGGCGCTCACTCGACCGTGCGGCACGGGCTGGGCTTCGCGTTCGAAGGCTCGACGCTCCAGTCGCACTGGGCGCTGGCCGACGGCCACATCACGGGCCTCGAGCCCACGGATCATCTCCACATCTTCTGGCACCGCGACGGCATCCTCGCCTTCTTCCCGATCGGCGGCGACCGCTGGCGGGTGATCGCCAATCTCGGTCCGGCCAGGGACGGCGAGACCCACCCCGACCCGACCCTCGAGGAGATCAATGTCCTGATGGCGCGTCGCGGCTCGCCCGGGATCGTGATGTCCGATCCGGTCTGGCTCGCCGCCTTCCGAATCAACGAACGCAAGGTCAGGGACTATTCCAGGGGCCGTGTCTTCCTGGCAGGCGACGCGGCGCACATCCACAGCCCGGCGGGCGGCCAGGGCATGAACACCGGCATGCAGGACGCCTTCAACCTCGCCTGGAAGCTGGCGCTCGTCATCGAAGGCGCCGCAAAGCCGTCCCTGCTCGACAGCTACTCGCCGGAGCGCACGGCGGTCGGCGACCTGGTTCTCAGGAAGGCGGGCCGCCTCACCGCGGCGGCGACGCTCAGCAATCCACTGCTGCAGGATGTGCGCAACGTGGTCCTGCGCTTCGCGGCGACCTTTCCGCAGTTCCAGCACAAGGTGGCCGACCAGCTCGCCGAGATGGACATCGGCTATCCCGACAGTCCTCTCACCGCCAGGAACAGCCACGTGGCAAACGGGCCGAGACCGGGCGCGCGCTGGCCGCACCGGCTGCCCGAAGGGGCCGGCGGCCGGAAGTTCACCGCCCTCGGGCCGGCCGATGTCGTGGCGGGT
>CAIYWM010000805.1 GCA_903929895.1 uncultured Alphaproteobacteria bacterium | reverse complement strand
CTCACGGGGCTGAGCTTCACTCAGCCCTAGCCCTGTCGCTCCCCGGCGTTAGCCGCGCTGCGCGCGGCTAGCGACCACCCTTCATGAGTTCGTCCCACTCCAGCACGCGATACACGCGGAAGACGGTCTTGCGGTCGACCTCGAATTCCTTGGCGGGGCGGTACTGGGCGAGCTTGAGGCGGTTGCCGGAGAGGCCGACCAGAAGCTTCACCACGGTCTGGCGCACGCTCGAGCCGGCGATCGGCCTGAACTCGACCACGACATGGTCGTTGACGCTGGGCGCGCGGTCGCGCTCGACGTAGATCAGGCTGTTGGGCTTGCGCCACGGCCACATCGAATCGCCCACCACGTTCAGCGCGAACACGTCGCCGCGGCCATGGATGCCCGGCGGGCGGGCGACATGGTCGATCACCGTGCCGTTCATCTCGAACTCGCCGTTGCCGTCGCCGCCCATCGCCGTGCCATAGAGCGGCACGTCGCTGGCCATGTGGCCGAGCATCGGCCGGCCGGGCGCGTCGAAGGCGGGCGTGACGTTGCCCGCGAGATCCGTGGCGAAAGAGGAGGCCGCGCCGTCGGCCGTCGCCGCGGGCAGTTCGCCCTGCAGCTCGGCGACGCCCACGGTGCGGCCGGTCTTCTTGGCAGCACCAGCCGCGAGACGCGCATAGGTCTTGTCGGTCAGCGTCTTGGCGCCGGTCGGGTCGTCCAGGAACTTGCGCAGCGTTCCGTCGCCCAGGCCTGAGAGCGATTCCCACTGGGCAACATTGAGGCCGGCCCCGGCCATGAAGGCGCGCAGGGCCTGGCGGCGCTGGTTGGCGTCGAAGGCCATGCCGTCAGTCTGGCATTTTCCGGAATGAATTCCGAGAGGGGAATTTTCCGGAATCCGTCTTGAAGTAGGATAATAATCCGGATACCCTTCCGGCCATGCCCGCTCCCAAGCTTGCCCCTCCCGTTCCCCATCCCTGGCTGGTCGAGGACGCCGCCGACTGTCTCGGCTTCGAACGGACGGGCGGCTACTCGGCCCGCGCCGCCCGCATGGCGACCCGCGACATGCTGGCCGACCGCGCCCGGGCGCTGGGCTACCCCGACCGCGAGATCGAGCGGGTGGTCGATGCGGCGCTGGCGGCGGCGGCGCTGCAATGAGGACCCGTCGTCGGCACGACGAGGATCGTGGATGGGCGCTACTTCTCGCCCAGCCAGTGCGGCCAGCTGCCCTTGCGCGCCTTGCGGGCTTCGTACTCGGCGTCGGCGTAGCGCTGGGCGGCGCGCGGCTCCCACGACAGCGGCTCGTCGAGCTCGTGGCCGTAGACCACGCCGGAAGCCAGCATCGCGCCGCCGAGATCGATCGGCTGGGCCTCGTCGAGCGCGCATTGCGCGACCAGGCGGCATTCCGAATCGTAGCGCGCGATGCGGCACTTCACCTTGTGGTCGGCACGCGCCAGCAGATCCTCGAGCGTGGCCCGCGCGCGCATGCCGGGCACCGTCTCCGTGCGCTGGGCATCGCGCAGCGCCGGCGCCTGCACGCCCCAGATGCGGAGCGGCGTCTTGAGGCCGCTGCCGCCCAGCGTCTCGCCGTCCAGGGCGAAGGCCTGGCCGGACCAGTTCTGCGGCAGCGCGCCGTGGGTGGCGGTGCAGCCCTGCGGCTTGGCGGGCGCGCTGGCGGCCGCCGATGCCGCGGGCGCGGCGGCCGGTGGCTTGCCGGCGGTCTGCGCCTGGGCAGCGGGCGCCAGCAGGGCAGCTGAGAGGGCGACGAGGGCGGCTCTTTTCATGCGCCGACCGTGACTTCCGTTTGAGGCGAGGTAAAGGCCGATGGCACGCACCAGAACGATCAAGCTTGGGCTTCTCCCGTCCCGCCGCGCAGGAGCGACACCATGAGCCGCGGCCGTCCCTGGAGCGCCGACGATGCGGCGCAGCTCCGCCGGCTGGTCGCCGCCGGCGAGACCGATGCGCGGATCGCCGAGGCGATGGACCGCCATCCCGACATGATCCGCCGTCGGCGCCGCGCCGCGGGCCTCGCGCCCGGCCAGTCGCGCGCCGCGACGGTCATGCTGATGCGCGTGAACCGGCGGCGGCTCGGCAAGAAGGTCGCCGGCAAGTACGATACGGAGAGCCCGTGATGGCCGAGCGACCCACGCAATACAACGAGGCGCTGGCCGCCGAGATCTGCAGCCGCCTGGCCGACGGCGAGCTGCTGTGCGACATCTGCCGTCCGGCCCGCATGCCAAGGCGCGACACCGTGCGCCGCTGGCAGGTCGAGCACGGCCCGTTCCGCGACCGCTACGCCGTCGCCCGCGACCAGCAGGCCGATGCGCTGGCCGAAGAAGCGATCCACATCGCCCGCAACGCCGATGCCGACAGCGTGGCCGTCTGCCGGCTCCAGATCGACACGATCAAATGGCTCATCGCGAAGATCGCGCCGAGGCGCTACGGCGAGAAGGTGGTGCTCGACACGGTCGTGAAAGCGTCGATCGGCGACGCGATCGAGAAGGGGCGGGAGCGGGTGCTGCGGTTGCGGGCGGGGTGAGGGGGGCCCCGCTCCGATGGCTTAATTCTTCTCGCGGGTGACGGTGAAGTCGCAGAGCGCGTCCGGCGATTTGAAGCTGGCCTGAAGTGTATCGCCAGTCACCTTGCCGCTCATGGGCAAGTCGCAGGCTTGATTGTCGAACGTGCCATCGCTCCTGATCTGCACGGCGCAGCTCAGCGTGCCGGCGCCTCGGGTCGTCTTGAAGCTGAAGACGAAGCGGCTCTGCCGGACCGTCAGTCCGTTCACGCGCGCATTCGAGTGGCCGAAGCATCTCATGGTGCCCGCATACTTGCCGTCATAAGTGCCTGGCGGCTTCGGCTGCTGCTGCGCATGACCGGACGAAGCCGGAACAATCGCCACGAGGATCGCGACCGAACCGGCCACGGCACGAAACAAACCCGATACGCCTCGACGCATTCCCGCCTGACCCTCTCCCTGTTCGTCAGCTGATACTTAAGGGAGAAAGAGGCCGGGTGTCACTACTGTGGATTGCAGTTCGACTGTCGTCGAACGGCGATCTGCCGTCACACCGCCAAGACACCCTGATTTGTCAGGCGAGCCCGGGAGCCGGTGTCCTCGGCAAATGCAACGCATCAGAGCTTCTCGGCAGCCCTCGAAGCCGACTTTCGATGCACCTTTATGAGCGCGATGGCATTCTGCAAGCCTGGATCCGCGTGGCGGTCACGCTTCCAGACACAGTACGTTTCCGAGAGCATGCCCGCATTCTCGAGCCCGACGAAGCACAGCCCCGCCAGACGCGAATCGCGCAACGAACGGGGAACGAGTGCAACCCCCGTGCCGGTGGCCACGAGAGCCAGCACCGTCAGCCAGTAGGCGACCTCGTGTCGGACCTTTGGAGCAAAACCCGCAGCAACGCATGCATTAACGCTCAGCT
>CAIYWM010000804.1 GCA_903929895.1 uncultured Alphaproteobacteria bacterium | reverse complement strand
TATTGGCCCGCGATACCCGTGCTGCGGCGGGGATCGACAGGATGCCCAGCGCCAGCGTCACGTTGAACAGGCTCTGCCCGAGATAGGCGGTAAAGGTGAGCGCCAGCACCAGCGACGGAAAGGCCAGCAGGATGTCGATGAAGCCGACCGCCAGCATGTCGACCTTGCCGCGGAAATAGCCGGCGCTCATGCCGATCGCGCCACCGATCAGGAAGCCGAGGAACGGCGCGCAGATGCCGACGATCAGCGAGGTACGGGCGCCGTAGATCACGCGCGAGAGCATGTCGCGCCCGAGATTGTCGGTGCCCAGCAGGAATTCGGCCGAGGGTGGCTTGCGGCGCAGGATCAGTTCCTGCGTCGACGGATCGGGCAACCCGATCCAGTCGGCAGTGATCGCGAGGAACACCACCAGCAGTAACCAGCCCATCGGCAGGGCGAGCGCCCAGTTCCAGCGGCGCCGCGGCCGGGTCGCGGCCGCGACGGCGACCTTAGCTGCGGAAGCGGACATGACGCACCCTCGGGTCGAGCACGGCGTAGAGCATGTCGACCAGGAAGTTGATGACCACGAAACCCACCGCGATGAAGGCCACGGTGCCCTGCACGAGGATCAGGTCGCGGTTGAAGATGCCGCCCAGCAGCAGCCGGCCGACGCCCGGCAGGGCGAAAATCTGCTCCACGATCACCGCGCCGCCGATCAGGCCGCCGATGTTGAGACCGAGGATGGTGATCAGGGTGAAGGACGAGGGACGCAACGCATGCTGCAGCAGGACCCGCCAGGGCGGCAGGCCCTTGGCCCGGGCCAGCAGGATGAAGTCCTCCTTCAGCGTGGTCAGCAGGTCCGAGCGCAGCACGCGCATCAGAACCGTCCACTCGATCAGCCCCAGGGTGAGCGACGGCAGGATCATCGATTCGAGATTGTCCCACAGCCCTTCGGACATCGGCGTGAAGCCGGTCGCGGGCAGCAGGTCGAAGGACACCGAGAACAGGTAGATCAGCACGATGCCCAGCATGAAGTTGGGCATGGCGAGAAAGCCGAAGGCGGCCGAGGCCGAGATGCGATCGAAAAGACCGCCGGGGCGCCTCACCGAGAGCAGCGCCACCGGGATCGCGATACCCAGTGCGATGACCTGCGCCATCACCATGAGCTGCAGCGACACCGGCAGGCGGTCGAGGATCGCCTGCACCACGGGCTCGCCGTTGCGGTAGGATCGGCCGAGGTCGCCCGAGAGCGCCGAGCCGAGCCAGTCGAAGTACCGCACCAGCATCGGCCGATCGAGGCCGAGATCGGCGCGCAGGCCCGCAATGTCCTCGGGCGTCGCGAGGTTGCCCAGGATCACGATCGCCACGTCGCCCGGCAGGATGTTGACGATCGTGTAGGTGAGCAGGGTGACGCAGAACAGCACGACCACAAGCCGCACCAACTGGCGCGCAAGCCACGGCATCGGCGACGCCCCTACGCTACCCTAGGTCCCGCCCTTGTCTACTTCGCGAACCAAGCGCTCTCGACCTGCACGGCACCGCCGCGCAGCGCGGGAATGCCGCGCACGTTGCCGCGGGTGATGGCGAAGTCGATGTTGCTGCCCGACCACAGCCACACCGCGTCGTCGTTCAGGATCTTGATCAGGTCGCAGTAGGCCGCCTTGCGCTTGTTCTCGTCGAGGCTGGTACGGCCGACCAGCAGCAGGCGATCGACTTCGGCGTTGTTGTAGCCGGAGAAATTGATCGGGCTCTTGGAATGAAAGTTGGCGAACATCTGCGGATCGACGTCGGCCAGGTCGATGATGCGCCAGCCGGTGACCTGGAAGTCGCGCGTGAGCGCCTCCTTCACCAGCTGCGTCTGGTCGACCGGCTTGATCTCGACGTCGATGCCGGCCTTCTTCATGTCGGCCTGGAACACCTGGGCGCCCTCGCGGCCGCGCGGCGTGGCGGTCACCGTCATGGTGAGCTTCACCGGCTTGCCGTAGTCCGCGATCAGCTTGCGCGCCGCTTCCGGATCGTACTTCAGCGCCCCGTTGTCCTTGCACTCGATCCCCGAGCTCGGCCCGTACGGATCGTCATGGACGGGGCGAAGGCCCTGGGTCAGGACGGCGGCGTTGGACTTCCGGTTCAGCGCCATCGAAACGGCCTGGCGCACGCGCTTGTCGTTCAGCGGCTCGCGCTGGGTGTTGAGCGGAATGACGATCGCGCCGCTGCCCACCCAGGTCAGCACGCGGAGGTTCTTGTCCTTCTTCGCCTTGACGATGTTCTCGGCGCGATCCTCCCAGATCACCTGCACGTCGCCCTTCACGAGGCTGGCGTAGCGGGCGTCGGAATCGGGGAGCGGCCGCACGGTCACGCGGTCGAGGTAGGGCTTGTCCTTGTCCCAGTAGTCGGGGTTGCGCTCGGCCACCAGCCGGTCGGCGGCGCGCCATTCCTTGAAGACGAACGGTCCGGTGCCGACGGGATTGCGGTTGTAGTCGGCGCCCTTCTCCTGGGCCGCCTTCACCGAGATGATCAGCGTCGTGACGGTGGGCTGGGCCAGCGTCCGCGGCAGCGCCGCGTTGGGCCCGCGCATCTTGAACACGGCGGTCAGGTCGTCGGGCGCCTCGACCTTCTCGATGGCGAGATAGGCGCGGCCAGCGAAGCGGTTGGCCGGATCGAGCAGCCGGTTGAAATGATCGGCGACGGCCTGGGCGGTGAACGGCGTGCCGTCGTGCCATTTCACGTTCGGCCGGATCTTGGCCGTCCAGACGCTGCCATCCTCGTTGGGCGTCATCGACAGGGCCAGCGCGGGCACCAGGTTGCCCTTGTCGTCGAGCCGCATCAGCGTCTCATAGAACAGCGACGCCGCGGTCACCGTCGAATTGGAGTAGACGCCCGCCCGGACCGGATCGAAGCCTTCGAAGTCGCTCTCGACGCCGATCGTCAATGCGCCGCCACGAACGGGCGCCGGCGCAGGCGCCTGGGCGAAGGCAGGTGCCGCGAGACCGACGGCGAGCGCCGCCACCAGACCAAATCTGCGTGAAAACAGTGCCATTAAGGCCCTCCCATGGATCGCGCCGTTGACCGGCATCACATCTATGGGCAGCAGGATAACGCGGCGTTTGCCGCAAGCCTAGAGGATTGCGGAGCGCCGCAAGACTCGCAGGCTACATGCAGTAGGCTTGGGCCGCGACGACCGCGTTCAGGCCCTGCATTTCCTGCGGCGACAGGTTCGACGGGTTGAGCAGGTTGCCGCTGACGCTCACCGACTGGTTCGACTTGCGCAGGCCGAGGATCGCGTTTGCGCGCTGGTCGGCGGGGATGCGCGCGATGATGCACTGGCACATCTTCTCGGAGGCCGTGACCATGCATTCGGTCATGAGGTCGTCGGCGCGGGAGGCGGACGAAAAGCCCAGAGTCAGGACGAGAGCGGCAAATCCGGCGGCGATGATACGCATGCAAATCTCCATGGATGGCTCATTCTACACCGTCTCTCAGGTCACCAGCCAGTTCCTCAGCAGGCCGAACAGGCCGGTCAGGAAGAGGATGGTGAGGGCGACGTTGCGGTAGAGCCGCTCGCTGGCGAGGCCGTGGAACAGCCGCCCGCCGGCCCACGCCCCCAGCACCATGACCGGGAACAGCACGACGGCGCGAACCAGCGCGTCGGCGCCGGCGACGCCGGTGGCCAGCACGATCACGATCAGCAGGAACTGCGTCAGGAAGTAATAGGTGACGATGTTGGCCCGGTTGACCTGCGGCGGATCGTTGCCCGACAGGAGATAGAGCAGCACCGGCGGTCCGCCGACGCTGGTCGTGGCCATCATCGCGCCCGAGACGGCGCCCACGATCACCGTCGCGACAGTCGAACGCCGGCCGGTATATTTCCAGCCCGTCCACATCAGCAGAACGAAGGCCACGATCACGGCCGACACCGCCGTCACGATCGTGTTCTTGTCGACGCTGGCCAGCAGCCAGACGCCCGCGGGCATGGCGAGGCACGCCGCGATGCTCATCGGCGTGAGCACCTTCCAGTCGGCATGCCGGCGCACCTGCGGGAAGAGCTGCAACGACACGACCAGCTCGATGGCGACCACTGTCACCACCATCTCGGCCGAGCCGAACAGGATGGCGAAGATCGGTGCCATCAACATGGCCGACCCGAAGCCCGCGAACCCGCGCATCAGCCCCGCGACCAGGGTAACGCCAAGCGCGGTCCACAGGCCGGTCTCGGCGAACAGGGATTGGATATAGGGGATCATGAGGCGAACGTTATCCCATCTCTCTCACACCCCCGTCTGACGGGCAGGGCAATCGCATGTCGCCCGACGGGCCGTTGCCGTTCACTTGTTTGCGGAAGAAAAAAGTCCCTCACTGCGTTCGGGATGACAATTTTGTTGAGATTTGCGCAGTGCGCCGATCAAACAAACGGTGTCATCCCGAACGCAGGGAGGGACCTTGACCTCATATGCGATTGCCTGCGTTTGGCGGGGAGGAAAAGGAGCGCCGCTCAGCGCTTCTCCTGCCCCTCGCCGGTCTTGTCACGCAGGCGGCGCATGCCGCGCAGCCAGCGGTCGCGGTCGAGCTTACGCACCATGTACTCCTTCACCTCGGGATGCGGCAGGATCAGGAAGCGCTCCTCGTCCATCGCCTCGATCACCGTCTGGGCCACCGCGTCGGTGTTGATCACGCCATCGACCGAGGCTGCGGTCGCACCGGCCATGCGCAGCATGTTGGTGTCGACGGCCTGAGGGCAGAGAACCGAGACGCGGATGCCGCGGTCGCCGTACTGGATGGCGAGATGCTCGGCCAGCGCCACGCCCGCGTGCTTGGTGACGCCATAGGGCGCCGAACCCATCGAGGCCAGCAGGCCGGCCGCGCTCGCGGTGTTGAGCAGATAGCCCTCACCGCGCTTCAGCATCTGAGGCACCAGCGCCCGCGCGGCATAGACATGCGCCATGACGTGGATCGCCCACGAATCGGCCCAGTCCTTGTCGGTCGCATCCTCGTGCCCGCCGCGACCGATGCCGGCATTGGAGAAGAAGATGTCGATCTCGCCGTACTTCTTCTCCGTCTCGGCGATCAGGCGCTTCACCTCGGCTTCCTGGCCGATGTCGCCCGCCACTGCGAGGGCGCCGATGTCCTCGGCCACCTTGTCGAGCCGGCCGGCATCCATGTCGGCCACGACCAGCCCCTTGGCGCCTGCCTTCGCAAAGCGCCGCGCGATCGCCTCGCCGATACCGCCCGCCGCGCCAGTGACGACGCAGACCTTGCCTTTGACCTTCATGTCAGCCCCACGATTGTTCGATCAGGTCGATATACTGCGCCTTGGTCGGCTGGCGCGGCGTCGAGAGATGGCAATGGTCGCCCATCGCGCCCTCGGCGATCTTCTCGATCGTGTCCTGCGCCAGCCCCGCCGCGCCGAGGCGCTTCGGAATGCCCAGCCGCTCGTTGAGCGCCGACACCGCATTGGCCACGCCGTCGGCACTGGCTTCGCTTTCAGGCAGGCCCATCACCTGCGCCACGCGCTTGAACTTGTCGCCCACCGCCGGCTCGTTGAAGCGCAGCACCGCGGGAAGATAGATCGCATTCAGCGTGCCGTGGTGGAGGCGATAGCCCTTGAGGCCGCCGGTCGGGTGCGAGAGCGCGTGCACGGCACCCAGCCCCTTCTGGAACACCATGGCGCCCTCCATGGCGGCGACCGCCATGTTGTAGCGCGCCTCGCGATCCTGCCCGTCCTTCGTCGCGCGCTCGACGTACTTCCACGCCTTCTCCAGCCCATCGAGCGCGATGGAGTCAGCCGGCGGATTGAAGACGTTGGCGAGGTAGCATTCGATGTTGTGCGTGAGGGCGTCCATGCCGGTGCCGGCCGTGAGATGCGGCGGCAGGCTCATCGTCAGTTCCGGATCGATCAGCGCCAGGCGCGGGATCAGGTAGGGACTGCCGATGGCGAGCTTGCGGCCCGAATCCATGATGATGACGCCGCCGCGACTCACTTCGCTGCCGGTGCCGGAGGTGGTCGGGATCGCGACCATGGGCGCCACCGCCGCGGTGATCTTGCCCGCCCCGCCCTCGACGAACGAGTAGGCCTGCAGTGACGGGCCGGGATGCGTCGCCATCAGTGCGACGGCCTTGGCCAGATCCATCGGCGAGCCGCCGCCGATGGCGATGATGCCGTCGCAGCCCTCCTCCTTGTAGATCTTGAGCGCGTCGCGCATGGCCGCCTCGGTCGGGTTCTCCGGCGTCTCGTCATAGATCGTGATCGGCATGTTGCCGGGCAGCTGCTCCTTGACCTTGGCCCACAGGCCGGCCGCGATGACCCCCTTGTCGGTGACGATCAGCGGGCGGCGCATGCCCATGAGCTGCAGTTCCTGCTCGAGCAGCTTCAGCGCGCCGAAGTCGAACTGGATACGGGTCAGGTAGGTGATCAAGGCCATACTTTTTCCTCTCGATTTTGCGCGGAGCCTACGCGAGAAAGTGCGCATGAGCGACACCCTCGTCCTGCGCCCTGGGAGCGCCGCCGATGCGGCGGCCATCGCCGCCGTGATCGCGGCGTCGTTCGCCCAGTATCGCGGCAGGCTCGTTCCGGAGTCCGGCGCCTTTCGCGAAACCGCCGCGACCATCGCCAGCGAACTTCAAAGGGGCGCCAGGGCGATCGTCGCGGAGCAGAACGGCGAGATGGTGGGCTGCGTGCTCGTGGAAGAGAAGGAGGGCGATCTCTATTTCGGCCGTCTCTCCGTGCTGCCGTCGGCGCGCGGCCAGGGCCTCGCGAAGCGATTGATCGAGGCGGTCGAGGCCGAGGCACGCCGTCGCGGCCTTTCCGGCGTCCGCCTGGGCGTGCGCGTCGTGCTCACGGACAACCAGCGCCTGTTCCAGGCGCTCGGCTATCGCGAGACATCGCGCGAGGCCCATCCGGGCTTCGACCATCCGACCTCGATCAACATGCGCAAGCCGCTCCCCTGATCGGCCATCGGATCAACGGCCAGCGGAATTTTCCCAGCCCGCGCGCCAACGACGCGACCGATTGACAGTTGAGCAACCGGGGTCACGGTCTGCTAGTCTGAAAAGCATGAGCAGCCGCACCCCCCTCACTGGACCTTCCGTCTGGCATGGCCAGGACATCAAGGACTCCACGCGCTGGGTTCGCACCCTGACGCCCGACAACGTCGACGAACTCGACGCCGCGCTCAAGGGCCTGCGCGGCATGCAATGGTCGGATATCGTGCGCGAAGACTTCTACCTGCCGACTCTCGACGAGCTGTTCGACGACATCGCCGACGAGCTGGAGAATGGCAGCGGCATCGTGAAACTGCGCGGCATCCCCGTCGACCGCTACAATGAGGAAGATCTGCGTCGTCTCTACTTCGCCATCGGCACGCATGTCGGCACGCCGGTGTTCCAGAACCGCAGCGGCGAGCTGATGCGCGCCATCCGCGACGAGGGCGCCCATGTCGGTCGCACCTACGGCGAAACCAAGGACGAGAAGGGCTCCACCTTCCTCTCCTCCTACGCCCGCACGCTGACCAACGGGGCGCTGCGCTTCCATACCGACCGCACCGACGTCGTGACCCTGCTGTGCGTGCGCCAGGCGCGGGCCGGCGGCGTCAGCAAGCTTGCCTCGACGCCCGCCATCCACAACGCGATGCTGGAGCGCCGGCCCGACCTGCTCGAACTGCTGTTCCAGGATTACTGGCGCAGCCGGTTTGGCGAGGAAGGCACCCAGAAGGACGGCGAGGCCACGACCCGCGAGACCGCCTATCCGCTGCCGATCTTCGGCCTGCGCGACGGCAAGTTCACCTCGCACTATTCGCTGACCTTCATCGAGGCGGCGCAGATGGCGCCCGGCGTGCCGAAGCTCACCGACGCCCAGCGCGAGGCGATCGACGTGCTGATGAAGACCGCCGAGGAACTCTGCTTCGAGATGACGCTCGAGCCCGGCGACCTGCAGCTCATCAACAGCCATGTCACCTATCACGGCCGCACGCCGTTCGAGGACGACGCTGCGACCGGCCACGACCGCCTGCTGCTGCGCCTCTGGCTCACCATGCGCAACAACCGTCCCCTGCCCCACGGCCACGAGGTCCTGTGGCAGGAGATCGAGGCCGGCCGCCCCCGCGGCGGCATCCGCCAGATCGAACTCTAGACCACACTCACGTGTGCCTTTGCTGGGAGCGCGCCACTCCAGTGGCGCGTCATGATCTGCTAGCCTCCGGACATGCAGCACAAAGGCTGGCATTCCCGGGGCTACCTTCCGCACTTCGACTCTCAGGACGTCATCCAGGTCGTGACGTACCGTCTTGCCGATAGCCTCCCACAGAAAGCATTGGTGAGGCTGGCCGCTGCCGCCCAACCGGAATCCCTGCGAGATGAGATGCTCGATCGTGGATGGGGTGCCTGCTGGTTGCGATCCGCGGAAATCGCAGAGATCGTCGAGAACGCCTTCCTGGCCTTTGACGGCACGCGATACCGATTGCACGCTTGGACTGTCATGCCCAACCACGTGCACGTCCTATTCACGGTGCTATCGGGATACTCGCTCGGCACAATTGTCAGTTCGTGGAAGAGGTTCACGGCACGGGAGGCGAACAAGCGGCTCGATCGTAGCGGCGTATTTTGGCAGGCCGACTATTGGGATCGCTTCGTGCGGGATGAAGCTCACTTTGCAGCAGCGGTGACCTACATCGACCAAAATCCCGTGAAAGCCGGGCTCGTCGAGGCCGATCATCTATGGCCCCACGGCAGTGCGCGACTTCGAGGATGACGCGCCACTGGAGTGGCGCGCTCCCAGCAATGAGTCGGAGACCGGGAAGCCTTCTCCGCTACCTCGTCTCGATGCAGGGCGAGCGCGCCATCTATTGCAGCCGCCGTTTAGCGCTTCTGGCGCAGGCGGCCGACGATGCCCGCCGGGAAGAAATAGACGCAGAGGATGAAGGCCACACCGAGCCACAGCAGCCAGCGGTCGGGATGGAACAGGTTGGCCAGCAGCGGCACACCGGCGAGCGCCTTGCTGGCAATGGCCAGCAGGTCCTGCAGGTAGTTCTGGGCGAACACCAGCAGCACTGCGCCGATGACGGCGCCGTACATCGTGCCCATGCCGCCGATCACCACCATCAGCAGGATGTCGACCATGATGTCAAAGCTGAGCGTCGTGTCGGGATTGGTCTGGCTGGACCACAGGGCGAGCAGCGCGCCCGCCAGCGCCGCCGTGGCGGCGGCGATGCAGCTCGCGATCGTGCGGTAGACCACGGTGCGGTAGCCGATCGCCTCGGCGCGGAACGGGTTCTCGCGGATCGCCATCAATACGCTGCCGAACGGCGAGTTCACGATGCGCAGCAGGACCAGGATCAGGACCAGCGACGCGGTGTAGACAAGGTAATAGTCGAGCAGCCGCCCGTTGAGCCGCACGCCGAACAGCGTGTCGCCGAAGGAGAAGGAGCTGCGCAGCACCGCCGGCAGCCGGTAGTTCAACCCGTCTTCGCCGCCGGTGAGATCAGAGAGCTGGGAGGCCAGGATCGCGAAGGCGCTGGCGACCGCCAGGGTGATCATGGCGAAGAAGATCGTGCGCACCCTGAGGCTGAACAAGCCGATCACCGCGGCCAGCACGATGGCGACGACCAGTCCGGCCACGGTGCCGACGGCGACCGCATCCCACCCCGCCCCCATGCGCGTGAGCGAAATGGCGACGCCGTAGGCGCCGATGCCGAAGAACATCGTGTGGGCGAAGGAGACGATGCCGGTATAGCCCAGCAGCAGGTCGAACGAGGCGGCCAGCACGATGAAGACGCAGATCTTGGCTGCGACGTTCAGCGACTTCGCCCCCGGAAACAGGAAGGGCGCCACCGCGAGGCCGACCAGGATGGCGACCAGCGCCAGCGCCAGCCAGCGGCTGCGCGGCAGGTCGTCGGACAGGATCGAGCGCAGCATCACGCTACCTCTTCGCCACGGGATAGAGGCCCTGCGGGCGCCACAGCAGCACCAGCGCCATCAGCAGGATGTTGGAGCCCAACGCCACCTTGGGCGCGAGGAAGCCGATGTAGTTGGCCGTCAGCCCGACCAGCAGCGCGCCCACGAAGCAGCCGCCCACCGATCCCAGCCCGCCGATGATGATGACGATGAACACCAGCACGGCGACCTGCGCGCCGATCGCTGCCGTCACCGTCTCCTGGTAGAGGCCCCACATGGCGCCGCCGAGGCCGGCAAGCGCCGAGCCGACGACGAAGACGCCGACGAAAAGGCGGCGGATGCGATAGCCCAGCGCCTCGACCATCTCGCCATTCTCGACGCCGGCGCGGATCAGCAGGCCGAGCCGGGTCCGGTTCAGCGTCAGCGCCAGGGCGGCGAACACGACCAGCCCGACCGCGACCGCCAGCACACGATACTTCTCGATCGCCACGTCGCCGAACAGGAAGGCCCCGCGCAATGCCGTCGGCCGGCTGAGCGTGATCTGATCCGGTCCCCAGATCACCTTCAGGAGCTGTTCGGCCACGATCAGGCCGCCGGTCGTCACCAGGATCTGCTTCAGGTGCTGGCCGTAGACCGGCCGCACGATGACACGTTCGAAGCCGAGCCCCAGCACGCCGCTCACCACCATCGCCGCCAGCACGGCCGGCCCGATGGCCGCGAGGTTGAGCCAGATGGAATCGGCGGTCATCCACGGCGCCAGCGCCAGCATGACGCTGGCCGCCACGAAGGCGCCCACGGCGATGAAGGCGCCGTGTCCGAAGTTCAGGACGTCCATCAGGCCGAAGGTGAGCGTGAGACCCGAGGCCATGATGAAGATCATCAGGCCCATCGCCAGCCCTGCGACGGTGAGCGTCACCCAGCTGGCCGGCGAGCCGATCAGCGGCAGAGCGCCGATCATCAGCGCCGGGATGAGCAGCAGTGGAAGCCAGTCGCGTTTCATTGATGCGTATCCATGCCGAGGCCGAGCAGGTGTTGCTGCAGCGCGGAGTCGGCGGCGAAGGCCGCCATGCTTCCCTGGTGCGCCACCCTGCCGTCGTCCATCACCGCGACGGCGTCGCCGAGCTGGCGGGCGAAAGCGAAGTTCTGCTCCACCACCAGCAGGGTCGACTCGCCGTCCTTCAGCTCGCGGAAGGCATCGATCATGTTGGCGATGATGGCCGGCGCCAGACCCTTGGTCGGCTCGTCGATCAGCAGCAGGCGGCGCGGCTCGATGATGGCGCGCGCCACTGCCAGCATCTGCTTCTGGCCACCCGACAGCAGCCCCGCCGGCAGGGTCCAGAAGCGCTTCAGCGCCTCGAAGCGCGCGAAAATCCAGTCGAGCCGCTTCTGGTCCGGCGGTCCCGACCGCGCGGCCAGCACGAGATTCTCCTGCACCGTGAGATCGGCGAAGATCGCCATGCTCTCCGGCACATAGGCAATGCCCAGCCGGGCGATGTCGGGCGTCGGCAGGTGGGTGATGTCGCGCCCGTCGAAGCGGATTTCACCAGCCGCGGCGCGCCACATGCCCATGATGGTGCGCAGGGTCGTGGTCTTCCCCGCCCCGTTGCGTCCGAGCAGCATCGTGAGCCCGCCCTCGGCCACGTCGAACTCGACGCCATGCAGGATGTGATAGCGCCCGATGTTCGTCTGAACGCCGCGCAGGCTGAGGAGCGAACCACTCATGCGGCGCCCCCGAGATAGGCCTCACGCACGATGGCGGAGCTGATAACCTCGGCGGGCTCACCGTCAGCGACCAGCCTGCCCTGGTGCAGCACGACGATACGATCCGACAGGGAGCGCACAACGTCCATCTTGTGCTCGACCAGCAGGATGGTTTTGTCGCCGCGCTTCTTGATGGCGGCGATGATGTCGAGGATGGTCGGGACTTCGTCGATGCTCATGCCGGCCGTCG
>CAIYWM010000803.1 GCA_903929895.1 uncultured Alphaproteobacteria bacterium | reverse complement strand
TGGGGGCCGCGATCTATGCCCGGCATCGCTGCGTGTCGGCCCGTCGCAGCGACGACGGCAAGCTGTGGCACATCGACCTCGAAGGCCCCGGCGGCGCGCCCGTGCACCTCAAGGCGCGCGCCCTCGTGAACGCCGCCGGCCCCTGGGTGAAGCACTTTCTCGACGATCGGACCGAGATCAAGACGCCCAAGCGCGTGCGCCTCGTGAAGGGCAGCCACATCGTCGTGCCGAAGCTGTACGATGGCGACCACGCCTTCATCCTGCAAAACAGCGACAACCGGATCGTGTTCGTCATTCCCTACGAGCGCGAATTCTCACTGATTGGCACCACCGACATCACGGTCGAGGAGGGCGAACACCCGGTCTGCTCGCCGGAAGAAATCGCCTATCTTTGCGATCTCGCCAGCCGCTACATGGCCAGACCGGTTCGCCCCGAGGACGTGGTCTGGACCTATTCAGGCGTCCGCCCGCTGTTCGACGACGGCGACGACAATCCCTCGAAGGTGACGCGCGACTACCATCTGGAGGTCGACGGCTCCCCGCAGGGCAAGGCGCCCATCCTTTCGGTGTTCGGGGGCAAGATCACGACCTATCGCCGGCTGTCGGAACATGCGCTCCGGGACCTCCAACCCTATTTCCCGCGCATGGGCGGTCCCTGGACCGATGGCCGCGCCGTCTATGACGGGGAAATGGCCGACGCGCCGACCTTTGAAGAGGCGTTCGACAGGTTCGTGGAGGGCGCGGTGGCCAGCAAGCCGAGCCTGCCGAAGGAGTTGGTGCGAATCCTTTCCCGGCGCCATGGCTCGGGCCTCGACGACCTGCTCGAGAACGTGACGACCGTGGCCGATCTCGGCCGCCATTTCGGCGGTTCACTCTATGAGGTCGAGGTACGCCATCTGGTGCGCGACGAATGGGCCGTCGACGCCGAGGACGTGCTGTGGCGCCGGACCAAGGAAGGGCTGCACATGACGGCGGAAGAACGCGAGGCATTCGCGCGTTGGCTGGCAGAGCAGCGACTCAACTTTACATAACTTAACCTCCGGGCGGGGCACGCTCGGCGTCCTCCGTCCGTACCTCGGGAACCACCCCTTCTATGGCGAGGATTTCGATGTCGATCCGTTCCCTGGTCCTGCCCACCGCCCTCGTTCTGGCGGCGGGCCTTGCCTTCACCACCCCTGCCTCGGCCTTCGATCTGTTCGAGGACGACATGATCGAGCTCGCGCAGGCCACCCCGCCGGCCCCGCCGCCGCCGGCCGCGCGGGGCGAGCGGACCCCCGGCGAGCGTGGGGCCGCACGCGTCGAGCGCAGCTTCTCGCCCAAGTCGATGTGCCTCGACATGGTCGCCCGCCGCATCGGCGATCGTGCCTACCTCAAGGCCCGGCTGGAGCTGAAGCCCGAGCAGATGACGGCCTGGAGCGCCTTCGAGAAGGCGGCCGACGAGGCCAGCGCCAAGTCGATGGCCCGCTGCCAGACCCTGCCGGCCGAGATGAAGGAGCGCCCGGCCTATCTCGAGCGCCTGACCATGGAAGAAGACGCCATGAAGGCCCGCGTAGCCACGATCGAGGCCGTTAAGCCGTCGCTCACCGCCCTGGTCGCCGTCCTGACGCCGGAACAGAAGGCCATTCTCGACCGTCCGCGCGCCAGCATGGCCCACCACCACGGAGCCGCGGCGATGGGCCGTCCCGGCCCGCGCTAAGAGCCTACCAGTCGCTGTGGCGGACGATCTTCATCAGGTCGTCCGCCATGGTGAGGGCGGTGAGGACGCCGGTCTTGGGATTGTCCGGCATGGCCCGGCCCAGCCGCTCGAGCTTCAGTTCGCCTGAATCGGAGACGACCTCCAGCTTGCTGGCATTGGTCCCCGGCGGCAGGGTCGGATCGGCCACCAGCTCGATTTCCGTCTTGTCGAGACCCGCGCCACAGAGCGCCACCGTGACCGCCAGATTGGCGTTCTTCGGGTAGAGCCGGCCCGCATCGGCAGGCGAGCCGCGGAAGATCACGGTCGGCTCCTTGATCGACGGCAGGTCGAACTCGGTCTCGGCCGGCGTGCCCGTCCAGGCATGCGGCGGCTTGATCGAGATGTATTTCACCCGTTCCAGCTTGCCGAGCCGCATGGCGAGCAGCCCGTCCAGGCCGGCGATGGCGCCGGCCGGCAGCCGCAGGCGTGCGCCGCCCTTCTCCGCCGCCTTCACGTGCTTCTTCCACAGCGCCGGGTCGCCATAGGCGCCGGTGGCGATCACCATGAAGTCGATGCCCTTCTTCAGGATGGTTTCGCCCCAGTCGCGCACCGCCTGCTGGCTCGCCGCCTCGACCACGATTTCGGGCTTGAGCTTCAGCAGCTCCTTCAGGTCATCGACGACCGCGACCTTCTTGCCGAGCTTTTTCTGGGTGGCCGCAACCCTGCCCTTGCGCACCAGAACGCCGACGATGTCGATCGGCGGCTTCTTCTCGCGAAACACGTCGAACAGCATCTGGCTGATGGCGCCATAGCCGATCAGCGCGATTTTCAGCCGCTTTTGCTTCGCCATCTATCCCCCTGGACCCCAATCAGGCGCCGACTATAGCGGGCAGGCTCGCCCCTTGCGACCCACCGGAGCGGCGGCTATAACCCCGGCCTCGTCGCGGGCCGGAGTCCGCAAGTCCTGACGGAGCGTAGCTCAGCCTGGTAGAGCACTAGCTTCGGGAGCTAGGGGCCGGAGGTTCGAATCCTCTCGCTCCGACCAATCGGCGAGACGAACGGCGCGCAGCAATGCGCGCCGTTTTCGTTTCGGCCCAGGAGTTCAGCCGACCAGCGGGAAATGACAGGCGACCTCTCGGCCCGGCGCGATCTGGCGCAGCGGCGGCACCTCGTCGGTGCAGCGCGGCTGGGCATGCGGGCAGCGCGTGCGGAAACGGCAGCCCGAGGGCGGGTCGAGCGGCGACGGCGGGTCGCCGGGCTTCAGTTTCGTGTCTCCCAGCGGGACATCCGGATCGGGCACCGGAATCGCGGCCATGAGTGCGGCCGTATAGGGATGCGCCGGTGTGGCGAACAGCGAGTCCGAATCGGCCACTTCGCAGAGACGGCCGAGATACATGACGGCGACCCGGTCGGACACCGACTTCACCACCGCGAGATCGTGCGCGATGAACAGGAGCGTCAGGCCGAAACGCGCCTTCATGTCCTCCAGGAGATTGACAATCTGAGCGCGGATCGAGACGTCGAGCGCCGAAACCGGCTCATCGCACACGATCAGGCTGGGCTCGAGCACGAGGGCGCGCGCGATGGCGATGCGCTGGCACTGGCCGCCGGAAAATTCGTGCGGCCTCCTGTTCCAGACGAGGTCGGGATCGAGGCCGACCGCTTCCATCACGGCACGGACACGGCGGGTGCGCTCGGCGGCATCGGACACGCCCGACACGATCAGCGGCTCGGCGATGATCTCGGCGACCTTGCGTCGCGGATTGAGCGAGGCGATCGGGTCCTGGAAGATCATCTGCAGGCGCGGCCGCATCGCCCGCAGCGCCTGGCCGCGCATCTGCGTCAGGTCCTGGCCGTCGAACACGACGGCGCCGGCCTTGGGCGGCGGCAACTGCAGCAGCGCGCGCGCCAGCGAGGATTTGCCGGAGCCCGATTCGCCGACCAGTCCCAGGGTTTCGCCCTGCTTCACCGACAGCGTGACGTCGCTCACCGCATGGACGTGGCGGCCGCCGCCCACCGGGTATTCGACCACGAGGTTCCGGATGGCGAGGAGATCGCTCATGCCGCCCCTCCCGGCTCCATGCCCCTCGGATGGAAACAGGCATAGCCGCGTCCGCCGGCCATCGTCAGCGGCGGCTGCTCGGCGTCGCAGTGGTCCGTACGATAGGTGCAGCGGGGAGCGAATGAGCAGCCGCCACTGCGCCGCGCCAGGTCGGGCGGCCGGCCAGGAATGGCGCTGAGCCGCGTGTGGGTGGCATCGGAAAGCCGCGGCAGCGAGCGCAGCAGCGCCTCGGTATAGGGCATGCGCGGCGAGCGGAAGATCTCCCGCGTCGCCGCGGTCTCCACCGCGCGGCCGGCATACATCACCATGATGTCGTCGCTCCGGCCGGCGGCCACGCCGAGATCGTGGGTGATCAGGATCATCGCCATGCCGCGCTGGCGCTGCTCCCCCTGGAGCAGGTCGAGAATCTGCCGCTGCACGGTGACGTCGAGCGCCGTCGTCGGCTCGTCGGCGATCAGAAGCTTGGGCGCACAGGCGATCGCGATGGCGATGGCCACCCGCTGGCGCATGCCGCCCGACATTTCGTGCGGATACTGCTGCGCACGGCGTTCCGGCTCGGGGATGCCGACCTCGCTCAGCAACTCGACGGCACGGCGCGCGGCCGCCTTCGAATCCAGGCCGCGGTTGAGGCGCAGCCCCTCGCCGATCTGGCGGCCGATCTTCATCACCGGATTGAGCGAGGTCATCGGATCCTGGAACACGATGCCGATCTCGGTGCCCAGGACGCTGCGGAACTCGCGGGGCGAGAGGCTGCGAAGATCGCGCCCCTCGAACAGGACCTGGCCGGCCACGCCGGCGCCCGAGCTCTCGCCCACCAGGCCGATCAGCGAGCGCACCAGCACCGACTTGCCCGATCCGGATTCGCCCACGATGCCCAGCGTGCGGCCCGCGTGCAGGTCGAACGAGACGCCATCGACCGCGCGCAGGGGACCGCGCGCCGTGGAGAAGCTCACCTGGGCGTTGCGCACAGACAGGAGCGGCGTGTTTGACAGGCCGCTCACAGCGCCGACCTCCGCGGATCGACCATGTTGCGCACCATGTCGCCCACGAAGTTGAGTGACAGGACCGTGGCGAACATCACCGCCGCCGGGATCAGCGCGGTGTGAGGCGCCACGTCGAGCGCCTCGCGCCCGTCGGCAATCATGCCGCCCCAGCTCGGCTGCGGGGCCGGGATGCCGAGCCCGAGGAAGGAGAGCGCGCCTTCGGCGACGATGATCACGCTGATCGCCACCAGCCAGAAGGCGAACATGGGCGGCAGGAGGTTGGGCAGGATCTCGCGCGTCAGGATGCGCCAGTCGCTGGCGCCGACGGTGCGGGCGGCCAGCACGAAGTCTCGATTGGCCCAGGCCAGGGTATTGGCCCGCGATACCCGTGCTGCGGCGGGGATCGACAGGATGCCCAGCGCCAGCGTCACGTTGAACAGGCTCTGGCCCAGATAGGCGGTGAAGGTGAGCGCCAGCACCAGCGACGGGAAGGCCAGCAGGATGTCGATGAAGCCCACCGCAAGCATGTCGATCTTGCCGCGGAAATACCCGGCGCTCATGCCGATGGCGCCGCCCACCAGGAACCCGAGGAACGGCGCGCAGATGCCGACGATCAGCGAGGTGCGCGCGCCGTAGATGATGCGCGAGAGCATGTCGCGGCCGTGATTGTCGGTGCCCAGCAGATCTTCGGCCGATGGCGGCTTGCGGCGCAGGATGAGCTCCTGGGCCGAGGGATCGGGCAGGCCGATCCAGTCGGCGGTGATGGCCAGGAAAACCACGAGCAGCAGCCAGCCCAGCGGCAGGGCGAGCGCCCAGTGCCAGCGGCGCCGCGGCCGCGTCGCGGCGACGACCGTGCTCTTAGCTGCGGAAGCGGACATGACGCACCCTGGGGTCGAGCACGGCGTAGAGCATGTCGACCAGGAAGTTGATGACCACGAAGCCCACGGCGATGAAGGCCACGGTGCCCTGCACGAGGATGAGGTCGCGGTTGAAGATGCCGCCCA
>CAIYWM010000802.1 GCA_903929895.1 uncultured Alphaproteobacteria bacterium | reverse complement strand
GAGCGTGAAGGCCAGCTCCTGAACCAGCGTCGAGCCCGCCTCCTGCATGTGATAGCCGGAGATCGAGATCGAGTTGAACTTGGGCATGTAGAGCGCGGTGTGCTCGATGATGTCGGCCACGATGCGCATCGAGGGTCCGGGCGGATAGATATAGGTGTTCCGGACCATGAACTCCTTGAGGATGTCGTTCTGGATCGTGCCCGCCAGCTTGTCCTGCGGCACGCCCTGCTCCTCGGCGGCGACGATGTAGCCGGCCAGCACCGGCAGCACGGCGCCGTTCATCGTCATCGACACGCTCATCTTGTCGAGCGGGATGCCGTCGAACAGGATCTTCATGTCCTCGACGGAATCGATTGCCACGCCCGCCTTGCCGACGTCGCCGACCACGCGCGGGTGATCGGAATCGTAGCCGCGATGGGTCGCGAGATCGAACGCCACCGACAGGCCCATCTGGCCGGCCGCGAGATTGGCGCGATAGAACTTGTTGCTCTCTTCCGCGGTCGAGAAGCCGGCATACTGGCGGACCGTCCAGGGACGCCCCGTGTACATCGTGGCCTTGGGCCCGCGCGTGAAGGGCGGGAAGCCGGGCAGCGAGCCCACCGTCTCGATCTGCTCGAGGTCGGCCGCCGTGTAGAGCGGCTTCACGGGGATGCCCTCGGGGGTCATCCAGGTCAGGTCATCGAGCGGGCGGTCGCGCAGCTCCTTCGCTGCGAGTTTTTCCCAGTCGGCGAGGGTCTTCTTCGGAAAATCGGCCATGCCCGCAATGTACTGCGGATTTCCGGCCTCAAAAAGACCCGCTTATTCGTTGGCCAAAATCGTGTTTCGCACCAGGGGGTAGATCTGGTTCGCCCAGCGGCGGCCGCTGAACACGCCGTAATGGCCGACGCCGGCCTGCATATAGTGCTTCTTGCGATAGGGCCGCAGGCTGGAACAGAGGTCGTGGGCCGCCACTGTCTGGCCGAGCGCGCAGATATCGTCGCGCTCGCCCTCGATGGTGAACAGGGCGGTGCGGCGGATTGCCTTGGGATTGACCCGCCTTCCCTTCCACTCGAGCTCACCCTTGGGCAGCCGGTGCTCCTGGAACACCCACTGGACGGTTTCCAGGTAGAACTCGGCCGTCAGGTCGAGCACCGCGAAATACTCGTCGTAGAAGTCCTTGATGGTCTTGGCCTGCTCGGTCTCGCCCTTGGCCAGGTGCTTGTAGAGATCGGTCTGCGCCTTGATGTGGCGCTCGGCATTCATGCTCATGAAGGCGGTGAGCTGGATGAAGCCGGGATAGACCCGCCGCGTCGCGCCGGCGTAGCGCATCGGCACGCGGTGGATCAGGTTCTGCTCGAACCAGCTCATCGGCTTGCCCATCGCCAGCTCGTTGACCTTGGTCGGGCTGACGCGGGTGTCGATCGGGCCGGCCATCAGGGTCATGCTGGCCGGCTGCGCCGGATTGTCGTCCTCGGCCATGATCGCCACCGCCGCCAGCGTCTGGACGCAGGGCTGGCAGACCGCGATCACATGGGCGCCGGGGCCCATCACCTCGAGGAACTTGATCAGGTGCTCGACATATTCGTCGAAGCCGAAGCGCCCGTTCCAGATGCCGACGTCGCGGGCATTGGCCCAGTCGGTGATGTGGACGTCATGGTCGGGCAGCAGAACGCGCACGGTATCGCGCAGAAGCGTCGCGAAATGCCCTGAAAGAGGCGCCACCAGCAGCACCTTGGGCTGCGGCGCCACGCCGACCTTGGCAAAACGCAGCAGGGTGCCGAACGGCGTGGCGAAGACTTCCTCCTCGCGCACCGCCACCGTCTGGTTGCCGTAGGGCACCTCGGTGATGCCGAAGGGCGGCCGGCGATGGGTCAGGGTAGCCCGCGTCGTCATCTCGCAGAGCGCGCTGGCCGCCCGCCAGCTGTCGGGCGACGTTCCCCCGCTGGCGAGCGTGTGGCCTGCCGCCGTCGCCCAGAGGCGGATCGGGAGCATCATGTCGGCGGCGGTCTGATACATCGCATAAAGCATGGGGGGCGACCGGCTCGGTATTTGCATCTACGAGGGCACCTAAGATACAGACAACCACCAACCGGGAGGGGTGGAGTCCATGGCCGAGGCCTCGCTCACCATCAGTAGCAAGAACTATTCCTCTTGGTCACTGAGAGGTTTTCTCCTGTGCCGGATGGCCGGGCTGGATTTCGACGAGAAGGTCGCGCCGTGGGACGATCCGTCGACCCGCGCCGAGCTGCTGCTGCTCTCGCCGTCCTTCCTGGTGCCCTCGCTGGAGCACGGGCCGGTCAAGGTCTGGGACACGCTGGCCATCGCCGAATATCTCAATGAGATCAAGCCGGCTGCCGGCCTGCTGCCCAGTGACCCGGCGGCGCGTGCCCATTGCCGGGCGATCTGCGGCGAGATGCATTCGGGCTTCGCCAACCTGCGCTCGGCCCTGCCGATGAACCTCAAGGTCCGTCACGAAACCTTCAAGGTGTGGGGCGGCGCCCAGGCCGACATCGAGCGGGTGACCGCGATCTGGCGCGACTGCCTGCAGAAATACGGCGGGCCGTACCTGTTCGGGAAGACCCCGACCATGGCCGACGCCATGTACGCCCCGGTCTGCACCCGGTTCCTTACGTACAATGTGAAGCTCGACCCGGCCTCGGCCGGCTATCGCGACCTGATGCTGCGCTTCCCCGCCATGATGGAGTGGACCGCCGCCGCCAAGGCCGAACACGAGGATGTCGAGGAACTCGACGTCGAGTTTTAGAGGTTTAGAGTCTTGGCGCTCTAACAGGCACTCCACCCACGACCTCATCCTGAGGAGGCCCGAAGGGCCGTCTCGATGGTTGGGCTACACACACCACGTCCGTTGCCCTTCCTTCGAGACGCGCCGCTTCGCGGCG
>CAIYWM010000801.1 GCA_903929895.1 uncultured Alphaproteobacteria bacterium | reverse complement strand
TGCTTCAGGCCCGCGCGGCCGAAGCCAATCCGCTGCGCATCGGCGTCATCGGCGCCGGCAAGTTCGGCTCGATGTACCTGTCGCAGATCCCCACGACGCCGGGCATCCATCTGCTGGGCATCGCCGATCTCTCGCCCGACCGCGCGCGAGAGAACCTGGCGCGGCTCGGCTGGAAGCCCGACGTGACGCAGGCCAGCTCGTTCGCGGACGCGCGCAAGCACGGCAGCACCCATCTCACCGACGACTGGCGCGCGCTGGTCAGCCATCCCGAGATCGACATCATCGTCGAATCGACCGGCGATCCCATTGCCGCCGTCGAGCATGCGCTCGAAGCCTTCAAGCACGGCAAGAGCGTGGTGATGGTGACGGTCGAGGCCGACGCCTTCTGCGGCCCGCTGCTGGCCAAGCGCGCCGCCGCCGCGGGCGTGATCTACAGCCTGGCCTATGGCGACCAGCCGGCGCTGATCTGCGAGCTGGTCGACTGGGCGCGCACCTCGGGCTTCGAGGTGACGGCTGCTGGCCGCGGCCACAAGTGGCTGCCGCACTTCGCGCAATCGACGCCCGAGACGGTGTGGAAGTACTGGGGTCTCAACGAGGAACAGGCCAAGCGCGGCGGGCTGAACCCCAAGATGTTCAATTCGTTCCTCGACGGCTCCAAGCCCGCCAGCGAGAGCACCGCCGTCGCCAATGCCACCGGCCTCACGCCGGCGCCGGACGGCCTCGCCTTCCCGCCCTGCTCGGTCGAGGATCTGCCCTTCGTGATGCGACCGATCTCCGAGGGCGGCCAGCTCCATCACAAGGGCCAGGTCGAGGTCGCCTCGTCGCTGGAGAAAGACGGGCGCGCCATCCCCTACGAGATCCGCAAGGGCGTGTGGGTCGTGTTCGAGGCGGCCACCGAGTACCAGAAGAACTGCTTCGAGGAGTATATGCTGCAGACCGACCCGAGTGGCCGATACTCCGTCATGTACAAGCGCTGGCACCTGATCGGCCTCGAGGTCGGCATGTCGGTCGCCTCGATCGGCCTGCGCAAGGAACCGACCGGCACGCCGATCGGCTTCCATGCCGACGTCATTGCGACCGCCAAGCGCGACCTCAAGCCGGGTGAGATGCTGGACGGCGAGGGCGGTTACACGGTCTACGGCAAGCTGTTCCCATCGGAGAAGTCGACCGGCCTCGGCAGCCTGCCGCTCGGCCTCGCGCACAACGTCAAGCTGGTGAAGCCGATCAAGGCCGGCCAGTCGCTGACCTATGCCGACGTGGTGATGGACGAATCGCTGACCGCTGTGAAGCTGCGCCGCGAGATGGAGCGCGACTTAGCCCCGGCCGCCTCGAAGATCGCGGCCCAGTAGCAGTAATCGCTTGCGTGCCCATGAGCCCGGCGACGGGCTCATGCGGCAGAGCGATCAGCCGCCGAACATTTCCTTCACCTTGCTGAAGAAGCCTTCGGATTCGGGGCTGGTCTTGCCGGCCTTCTCGAATTCCTTGAGCAGTTCCTTCTGCTTCGACGTGAGGTTGGTCGGCGTCTCGACGTTGATCTCGATGTACATGTCGCCGCGCTGGCTGGAGCGCACGATCGGCATGCCCTTGCCGCGCATGCGGAACTGGTGGCCGCCCTGCGCTCCGGCCGGGATGTTGATGCGCGCCATCTTGCCATCCAGCGTCGGCACTTCGATGTTGCCGCCCAGAGTCGCCTGCACCATCGAGATCGGCACGCGGCAATGCACGTCGGCGCCTTCGCGCTCGAACAGCTGGTGGCGGCGTACCGAGAGGAAGACGTAGAGGTCGCCGGCGGGTCCGCCGCGCGCGCCCGCTTCGCCCTCGCCGCTCAGGCGGATGCGTGTGCCATCCTCGACGCCGGCGGGGATGTTGACCTTCAGCGTCTTCTCGCGACGCACGCGGCCCTGGCCGCCGCAGTGCTTGCACGGCTTGTCGATCACCTGTCCGGCGCCGTGGCAGGTATGGCAGGCGCGCTCGACGGTGAAGAAACCCTGCTGCGCGCGGATCCGTCCGCGACCCTGGCAGGTCGGGCACTGTTGCGGCTTGGAACCGGCTTCGGCCCCGCTGCCATGGCAGACTTCGCAGGAGACGGAACTCGGGACGCGCACCGTGGCCTCGGTGCCGCCGTAGGCCTGCTCCAGCGTGATCTCGAGATTGAAGCGCAGGTCCTGCCCGCGCATGTCGGCGCGTCCGCCGCGGCCGCGCTGGCCGCCGGCCCCGAACATCTCCTCGAAGATGTCGCCGAATACCGAACCGAAATCGAACCCCTGCCCGCCCTGGAAGGGTCCGCCCGGCCCCGCGCCGCCCTCGAAGGCCGCTGCTCCATAGCGGTCGTAGGCCGCACGCTTCTCCGGATCCTTCAGGATGTCGTAGGCGTGGTTGATTTCCTTGAACTTCCGTTCCGCTTCCGCGTTACCGTCGTTGCGGTCCGGATGGAACTGCATCGCGAGCTTGCGGTACGACTTCTTGATGTCGTCGGCACTGGCTGTGCGACTGACTCCCAGCAGCTCGTAAAAGTCTTGCG
>CAIYWM010000800.1 GCA_903929895.1 uncultured Alphaproteobacteria bacterium | reverse complement strand
TTCTGCCCGAGCACCTCGGCCCGGGTGTAGCCGGTGACGGCGAGGAAGGTGGGGTTGACGTATTCGATCGCGCCCGAGAGGTCGGTAATGTAGATGCTGAGCGGCGCCTGCTCGATGGTGCGGGAGAGCTGGCGCAGTTTTTTCTCCGTCTGCCTGCGCTCGGTGAGGTCTTGGACCACCATCAGTATTTCCTCGCGCACGAGCATGCCCGAGATTTCCACGTTGTGCACCCGGCCGTCCTGGCTGGTGACCAGGGTTTCGAGGGGGGCGATTTCACCCGTGCTTGCATCCGCCACCCGGATGGCCTGCGTCCATCGCGCGATCATCGCGGCGGAATAGTCGACGCCGAGATAGGAGCGTGCGAGGCGCGCGAAATGCCGCGTGGTCCGGCCACCGCCGACGCCGATGTCGAGCATGTCCATCGACCCGAGCGACGGGCGCAGTTGTGCCAGCAGGGTCTCTTCCGGCTTCTGCAGCCCGTCGGGACGTGCATAGAGCGCCACGATGTCGGGCGACTCGTAGGTCGCGTGCGTGAGGTCCGAGGCGAAGCCGCTCATGTCCGACCCCACTCGGAATCCCAATCGGTGATCGTGCCCATGCGGCCGATCGTGCCGTGTTGAACTGGCAGGATCCGGTCCACGAGGCCGGCCGGCAGGAGACGGCGCAGGGCCAGCACGAAGCGCAGATAGGACCGATCGAAGTCAAAGGGGTGGCGCGGATGGCGGCCCCTCCTGCCTGAGATCAGCCGGTCGGGATAGCTGCGCGTCGCGACCAGTGACGAGGCATTCTGGCTCACGAAGGCCGCCAGCATGCGCTGCTTGTCGGCCAGTTCCTGCGGGGACAGTCGGAGCTTGAGGATTGGGTGTCGGCCGACCCCGTCCGGCGGTCCGTTGTAGGCGACCAGGCCGAACAGCCAACGCGCGGTGAGGGCCAGGATGCGGTGCGGCGTGTGCACGAGCGAGACGTACGGACTGTATTCCGGCGCCTCGAACACCGTGAAGCGGTCGGCCGGCGTGAGCAGCCGATCGACCAACGCCGCAACCATGTCGTGATGGATGTGGCCGCCCTCGAAGGCCGGCATGACGAGCACGGTCGGCCTGAACTCGTCGATGATGCCGCGCAGGAAGGCCGCAGCCTTGTGCAGCTTCTCTGGATCGCGAGTCTCGAGCGGCGGCATGAGATCGAAGAAGCTCAAGTCGTCCTCGCCGAGGCCAGCGACGCTCCAGGCGGCGCGCGCTTCCGCCTTGCGTCGCTCCGGCAAGGCCGGCGTTTCGTCGCGCGCGAGATAGACCACGCGCGTGACGCCACCCAGGCGGCCGTTGCGCAGGCCAAGCCCGCCGGCGGAGATGACGCAATCATCCTCGTGGGGTGCCAGGATCAGCAGCCGGCCTGGCGCATCCCAGGAAATCCAGCGCTCGATCATGCGAATGCGCAGCAGAGCTAGGGCGGCGAGGGCCAGCAGCATCGAATAGAAGAGTGCAAAGGGCAGGGCGATCCACCGGGCACCGGGCATGAGCATTGCCAGCCAGAACAGGAGGGCGACGGCGGCAAGCAATGCCACGACGATCGACGGCCGGAAATCGATTCGGAGCTTCATTCGATCGCGGAGCCCATTCCTGCAATACCTATGCTATCAATTGCCCCGGTACATCAAGCCCTTGCGAATCAGTGGACGAGCCGTTGCGCCTACTTCACGTCGTTCCGACCTATCTGCCGGCGGTGAGATATGGCGGGCCGATCCGTTCCGTCCATGCGCTCTGCCGGGAACTCGCCGCGGCCGGCCATGACGTGCAGGTGTTCACCACCAGCGTCGACGGCCCGTCCGACAGCGACGTGCCGCTGATGACTCCGGTCGACGTCGAAGGGGTGAAGGTCACCTATTTCCCGAGCCGTGTGCTGCGCCGGCTCTACTGGTCCCCGCCGATGGGGCGCGCCCTTGCGGCATCGACCGGAGGCTTCGACGCCGTACACCTGCATTCGGTCTTCCTGTGGCCGATCCTCGCCGGAGCGCGCGCGGCGCGCGCCCACGGTGTCCCCTATGTGATCTCGCCGCGCGGCATGCTCGTGCCCGAGCTGATCCGGCGCAAGAGCCGCTGGGTCAAGGAGACCTGGATACGCTTGGTCGACCGCCCCAACCTCGAGGGCGCCGCCGCGGTCCATGCCACGTCGGCCATCGAGGCGCAGCACATCGCGAGCTTCGGTTGGCGCCTGCCGCCCATCGCGATGATTCCGCACGGGGTCGACGATCCGCCGCCACCCTCGAAGGCGGCCCTGTCCCCTGACGTGGCTGCCGCGATTGCAGGCGGTCCGATGGTTCTGTCCTTTGGGAGGTTGAGTTGGGAGAAGGGGCTTGACCGCGTTATCGCTGCCCTGGCTGAAGCGCCCTCGGTGCGGGCGGTCATGGCGGGCGACGATGGCGGCCATGCCGGGTTCCTGGCTTCGGAGGCGGCCCGCCTCGGCGTCGCCGACCGTGTCACGATCATTGCGCGCCATGTCTCGGGTGCCGACAAGGAGGCGCTGTTCGCGGCGGCGCGGCTCTTCGCGATGACGTCGCTGTCGGAGAATTTCGGAATCGCTGCCTTCGAGGCCATGCGGCGGGGCGTGCCGGTTCTGGCCACGCCCGATGTCGGCATGTCGGAGATCGTGCGCGAAACGCAGGCGGGGCTGGTGGTCGACCCGACGCCGTCCGCCATTGCCACGGGTTTACGGGCGATGTTCGCCGATCCCGACCTTTGCCGCCGCCAGGGCGAGGCGGGGCGAACGCATGTCATCCAGCACTATGGCTGGCCTGCCGTCGCCCGGCGGATGGCCGAGCTCTACCGTTCGATCGCAGGTGCAGCGCCGCCGGGAGCCGCCGCATGACGGAGTTGTTCGAGACGAGCCCCTTCGATCCGGTGAAGGAGCGCCGCATCGTCATCATCGCAGACTGGCTGCCGCCGGATTTCGGCGCCGTCGGACAGTACATGCAGATGCGCGCGGAGGGGCTGGCAGAGCAGGGGCACGACGTCACGCTGGTCGGACTATCGGCAGGGGCCGGATCGAAGGCACATCGGGAAAGAGGCAAGGGGAGCCTGACGGAGATCCGGCTTTCGGCCCGCCCGGTCCCCCGTGGGTCGCTGTTGCGCCGGATGATGTGG
>CAIYWM010000799.1 GCA_903929895.1 uncultured Alphaproteobacteria bacterium | reverse complement strand
GAGGCGCGCCGCCTCGGCGCGACACGCCGACTCAACGTCCGCCAGAGTCTCGCGGCCGTAGATTTCCGGCTGACGCTTGCCCAGCATGTTGAGGTTGGGCCCGTTGAGCACCAGCACCGGCTTCACCGGTGGGCGCTGGGCGGCCTTAGCCAATCCTGCCTCCCAGAATCACAAGAGGCGGGCGTTATAGCATGGGGAGTCGCGGCCACAAGGCGGCCTCAGGAGCGGTTTCTCAACAGCTTGGCATGGGCGAACAGGCGGTCACACAAGCCGTTGAGGGTCTGGCGCTCCTCGGCGGAGAGGGCTTGGTAGAGCTCGGCTTCGTATTTCAGGGCCAGCGGCACGATATCCGCATGGATCGCGCGCCCCTTTCGCGTGAGATGCAGGGAGGCCCGCCGCCGGTCGTCGAGATCGGCAGACCGTTCGACCAGGCCGCGCTTCATCAGGCCGGCGACGGCTCGGCTGACGGCCACCTTGTCCATGACGATGCGCTGCCCCACTTCTGAAGCGGTGAGGGGCGCGAACCGCCCCAGCGCTGCCATCACGCGCCATTGCGTAACGCTGAGGCCATGGGGGCCTGCGTATAAATCGTGCAGCGACTCGCTGACCAGCTGGGCCAGGACGGACAGGCGGTAGGGGAGGAATTTCTCCAGGTCGAGGGCTTGCACTTCGGTCGACATAATAGTTACATTTGAAACCAATTCAGCCGGGAGGTCAAACATGGCAAGTGTCAGCGAAGCCAAGATCCTGGAGATCGACGCAGTGAACCCGATGGGCACCGACGGATTCGAGTTCGTCGAGTACACGGCCCCCGATCCCGCAGCGCTCGGCGCCCTGTTCGAGAGCATGGGCTTTACCAAGGTGGCGAAGCACCGCTCCAAGGACGTCTCGCTCTTCCGCCAGGGCGACGTGAATTTCATCGTCAACGGGGAGAAGGAGAGCTTCGCCCAAGGATTCGCGCGCGTGCACGGACCGAGTGTCTGCGCCATCGCGTTCCGCGTGAAGAATGCCGGTGCTGCCTACAAGCGCGCGCTCTCGCTCGGCGCCTGGGGCGTCGAGGGCAAGGTCGGGCCGATGGAACTCAACATCCCGGCGATCAAGGGTATCGGCGATTCGCTGCTCTATCTCGTTGATCGTTACGGCGAGCGCGGCTCGATCTACGATGTCGACTTCGAGTATCTGCCGGGCGTCGACCGCAATCCCAAGGGCGTCGGCCTGACCTACATCGACCACCTGACCCACAACGTGCATCGCGGCCGCATGGCCGAGTGGGCCGACTTCTACGAGCGGCTCTTCAATTTCCGCGAGATCCGCTACTTCGACATCGAGGGCAAGCTCACCGGCCTCAAGTCCAAGGCGATGACCAGCCCATGCGGCAAGATCCGCATCCCGATCAACGAGAGCTCCGACGACAAGTCGCAGATCCAGGAATATCTCTCCGCCTATCACGGCGAGGGCATCCAGCACATCGCGCTCGGCACCGGCGACATCTACGAGTCGGTCGAGGCACTCAAGCTCAAGGGCGTGCCGTTCCAGGATGTGCCGGACACCTATTACGAACAGGTCGATACCAGCCTGCCGGGCCATGGCGAGAACGTTCAACGGATGTCCGCCGATCGCATCCTTATCGACGGCGCGCCGACCAAGGGCGGTGGCCTATTGCTGCAGATCTTCACCCAGACCGTGATCGGCCCGATCTTCTTCGAGATCATTCAGCGCCGCGG
>CAIYWM010000798.1 GCA_903929895.1 uncultured Alphaproteobacteria bacterium | reverse complement strand
TCGGCGAGCGCGCGGCGGAACTGTCACCCGACCTCGACAACGACGTGTTCCTCGCCGACACGATCGCCACCCTGGAGAAGGAAGACCTGCGCGACATCGTGCTGGTCGGCCACAGTTTCGGCAGCCTGATCGCCACCCTTGTCACCGATCGCATTCCCGAGCGGATCGGCCATCTCGTCATCGTCGACGGCGGCATCGCGACCGACGGCCAGTCGATCTTCGGCCGCATCCCACCCGAGATCGTGGCCAAGCGGAAGAAATTGATAAAGGTCGTGAACGACACGGAGGTGCTGCCCTTCGCGCCGGTCGGCAGCCTGATCATCGACGATCCGGAGTTGGCCGCCTGGACGCACAGCCATCTCACGCCGCACCCCGTCGCCTGCTACACCAAACCGATCACGCTGCATCATCCCGCCGGCAACGGCCGCCCGATGACCTACATCGCCTGCACCAAGCCGCGCTATCCGGTGTCCGCCGGCATGCACGAGAAGGTCCAGGCGATGCCGCATGTCCGCTATCGCGCCATCGAGGCCGGGCATAACTGCATCATCTCGGCCCCCGATCTCGTCGCCGCCGAGCTTCTGGACATCCCGCAATGAGCGACCAGATGATGATCCTGGTCGCTGGTCCCTATCGCTCCGGCACCAATGACGATCCGGTCCTGATCCAGCGCAACGTCGACGCCATGGAGGACATGGCGCTCGCGGTGTTCCGGCGCGGTCACCTGCCCGTGCTGGGCGAGTGGTTCGCCCTGCCGTTGCTGAAGTATGCCGGCTCCAAGCAGATCGGCGATGCCGTATTCGACGAGATCTTCCATCCCATCGCCCGCGAGCTGATCGGCAAATGCGACGCCGTCCTTCGCATCGGCGGACCGTCGACCGGCGCCGACGACATGGTCGCAACGGGCGAGCGCCTGGGCAAACGGATCTTCCGCAATCTGACTGAAGTGCCGCTGCGCGCCCGCTAGAGCGGGATAAAGCAAGAGCCGAATCAGCCGAACTACGAAGCCTAAAGCCAACTCCCGTCGTCTCGACCGAAGCATCGAAGGTGTGGAGTGGAGAGACCTTCCCTCAACCAAAAGCCGGCAAATCGTGGAGAGGAGGTCTCTCCACTCCGCGCTGCGCGCTCCGGTCGAGACGACGGGGGGATTCAGATCATCTCGCTCTCAGAACGGCTCCTTATAGGGGCGCAGGTCGATCTCGTGCGTCCAGGCGCTACGGTGCTGGCGGTGGAGATGCCAGTAGCTGTCGGCGATCGCGTCGATGTTCAGGAGACCATCCGGCCCGGCCTTCTCGACGCGGTCGGGCATCCGCGAGAGCAAACGTTCGCCCTCGATGCCGCCGTCGATGATGGCATGCGCGACGTGGATGCCCTGCGGCCCGAACTCGCGCGCCATCGACTGCACCATCAGCCGGAGACCGCCCTTGGTTGCATTGAAGGCGGCAAAGCGCGGCCGGCCGCGCAGCGAGCCCGAGGCGCCGGTGAAGATGACCGTGCCGCGACCGAGCGGCGCCAGGCGGCGCATGGCTTCCCGGCCAAACAGGAAGCCGGCAAAGCAGCCGACCCGCCACGAGTCCTCGAAATGCTGCGCCGTCATCTCGCGGAAATCGACGGCGGCGTTGTTGCCCATGTTGAACACCAGCAGGTCGGCGGGCGCGCCCTCCGCATCGTCCGCCATCGCCTTGTCGAACAGCGCGACGACCTCGTCTTCCCGGGTGCCGTCGACCACGATCGCGGTCGCCGAGCCGCCAGCCGCGCGGATCCCCTGCACGACCTTGTCGATCTTGGGTCCGGTGCGGCCGGCCACCAGCACGTGATATCCCTCTTTCGCAAAGCGGCGGCTCGCCGCCGCGCCCAGGCCGCGTTCGGCGCCCACGCCCAGCACCACCGCCTTCGTCTTCTTCGCCATGTTCGCTCCTCGCAACGCCGTTGCACGGAACTTGCGGTGCGCATGGCCCCTTCGCTACGGTCGATCACATGAAATTAGCTCCGTACCCCATGATCGATCTCGACCTCGCGGCGCCACTCGATCGCCATCCCGCCACTGTGCTGCCTGACTGGATCGACTGGAACGGCCACATGAACGTGGG
>CAIYWM010000797.1 GCA_903929895.1 uncultured Alphaproteobacteria bacterium | reverse complement strand
TTCGCATCTCATTGATGCGAGCCTGCCCTGCAATAATGCGACACAAATACTGAAGTGGTAGATATTGGCGCGCCCGGCTGGATTTGAACCAGCGGCCTACCGCTTAGAAGGCGGTTGCTCTATCCACTGAGCTACGGGCGCGTCGTTCCAATCCCCTGCATCGAACAGGGACGTTCAGTGCGTCCAGCGGCCGACGCGGTTATAGGCGAAGTTATCGGCGTAGGCCTTGGCCCTCACCGGACGACTGTGCGGCTGCTCGACCGTATACTGCCAGCCGTTCTTCTCGGCATGGGCCTTGGCTTCCTCGAGCGTCGGGAAGAACAGGCGGACCTGCTGCATCGTGTTGCGCGAACTCGTCCAACCCATCAGCGGGTCGATCTCCTTGCGCGACGGCTCCGGCTCCAGCACCCACTCGTGGGTATTGCCCGTACCCGACTGCATGGCCGTCTTGGCCGGTTTGAAGATGCGAACCTGCATGGCTTCCGCTAACTCCGTTTTCGGGCGTGGTCGGGGCGGCCGGATTCGAACCGACGACCTTCTGCGCCCAAGGCAGACGCGCTACCAGACTGCGCTACGCCCCGCCGATACACCTCTATGACGCGAGGGTTTCTACCAGCGGCCCTCTCCGCTCGAAAGGGCAAATTCCAGATGCTACGATAGGTCCATGTTCGATCAGACGCCCGAGCAGGGCCGCCCCGACCGCCGCGCCCCGTCCATCAACGTGCTGGGAGGCGTGCTGGAGCCGTGTTCCACCCGGCCGGTCACCGGATTCTATCGCGACGGCTGCTGTAACACCGGTTCCGAGGATATCGGCCTGCACACGGTTTGCGTCGTCCTGACCGCCGAATTCCTGCTGTTTTCCAAGTCGCGCGGCAACGATCTCAGCACGCCGATGCCGCAATACGGCTTCCCTGGGCTCAAGCCCGGCGACCGCTGGTGCCTGTGCGCCAGCCGCTGGAAGGAAGCCTTCGACGCGAGTGTCGCGCCGCAGGTCGTGCTGGAGGCCACCCACGCCGTCACCCTGCACGTCGTGTCGCTCGGTGACCTGAAGCAGCACGCCTTCCGCCCTCACTAGATCAGAGCTCGGCCTCGCCGCGCAGCACCGGCACGCACTGCCCGGCAATCGTGGCCCGAATGCCGTCGGCGCTCCGCCGCGCCACAACGCGCAGCAGGCTCGGGCGTCCCATGACGACGCCCTGATGGATGTCGAGACGGTGCTCCGGCGCATCGGACAGCGACAGAAGCAGCGCACCGAGCGGCCCTGCGGCGCTGCCGGTCGCGGGGTCTTCGATCGTACCGCCCAGGGGCGCGAACATGCGGGCCTGAACACTGCCCTGCCCGGCATGGGCATAGAGATACAATCCGAGCCGGCCGTTCAGCGCCGGTATCTGTTCCACGGTCTGGCGGAAGGACGGGAAATCCGGCGTCGCGCGCGTCAGCGCCGACGGCTCGACTTCGGCGATGACGAACGGATTGCCGAGCGACGCGCCAACGGGCTTGTGTGCGCCCACGCGAATGTCCGCGGGCGTCAGCGAAGCGCAGGCGGCAATGCTCTCGACCGGCAGCTCCGGACCCAGCGAGAGCGGTTGAGGCGCGGCGATGGTCGCCCCGACGGGTGCACCCGATCCATCACGCTCCACGTCGATCTCGACGAGGCCGGCCAGTTCCTCGAACAGGAGCTTGCCGTTCCTGTCCCTGCCCTGCTGCGCCAGCACATAGGCCGTGCCGACATTGGGATGGCCGGCGAACGGCATCTCCCGCGTACGCGTGAAGATGCGGACACGCGCCGTGTGCGCCGGATCGTCCGGCGGCAGCACGAAGGTCGTCTCACTCAAATTGAACTCGGCGGCGAGCGACTGCATCTCCTCATGGCTCATGCCGCGTGCATCCGGAAAGACCGCAAGCGGATTACCGCCGAACCGGGTGGTCGTGAACACGTCGACGGTTACAAACGAATAGGTGCGCATGGTTCAGAAAATCCCGTCCACCTGACCGTCCGCCGTCAGCCGGATGTTCTCCGCGGCCGGTACGCGCGGCAGGCCCGGCATGCTCATGATCTCGCCAGCCATCGCGACGACGAAACCCGCACCGGCCGACAGGCGTATCTCGCGGATCGGCAGAGTGTGGCCCGTCGGAGCGCCGCGCAGTTCGGGATCAGCGGCGAAGCTGTACTGCGTCTTGGCGATGCAGACCGGCAGCTTGCCGTAGCCCGCCGCCTCCAGCGCCTTGAGGCGCCGCTGCGCCGGCCCGGCGATCGCCACGCCAGACGCGCGGTAGATTTCGCGGGCGATGGTCTCGATCTTCTGGGCGAGCGGCATGTCGTCGGGATAGAGCGGCTTGAAGGCCGCCTTGCCCTCGTCGATGGTCGCGACGACCGCCCCTGCGAGGTCTTCGGCGCCGGCGCCACCCTTGGCCCAGTGCTCGCAGAGATAGGCCTTGGCGCCCGCCGCGGCGCATTGCGCCTCGATCATTTCCAGTTCGGCGGGGGTATCCGTCAGGAAGCGGTTGATGCCGACCAGAACCGGCAGGCCGAACTTCCGCAGGTTCTCGACATGGCGCAGCAGGTTGGGCAGGCCTCGCTGCACGGCTGCGACGTCCTCCTTGGCAAGCGCCTTCTCGTCGGCTCCACCATGGAGCTTGAGCGCCCGCACGGTCGCGACGACCACGGCAAGCTCGGGCTTAAGCCCGGCCTGCCGGCACTTGATGTCCAGGAACTTTTCCGCGCCCAGGTCGGCGCCGAAGCCCGCTTCCGTGACGACATAGTCACCCAGCGCCAGGGCGGCGCGCGTGGCGATCACCGAATTGCAGCCGTGTGCGATGTTGGCGAACGGGCCGCCGTGGATCAGCACGGGATTGTTCTCCAGCGTCTGCACGAGGTTCGGCTTCGCCGCATCCTTCAGCACCGCGGCCATCGCACCGGCCGCCTTGAGGTCGCCTGCCGTCACCGGCTTGCCCTCGCGCGTCTCGGCCACGACGATCCGTGCCAGACGCTGCTCGAGATCCTCCAGATCGGCGGCAAGGCAGAGGATGGCCATGACTTCCGACGCGGTGGTGATGTCGAATCGCGCCTGTCGCGGAAATCCGTTGGCGACACCACCCAGGCTCACGACCGTGTCGCGCAGCGCGCGGTCGTTCATGTCGAGCACGCGCGGCCAGAACACGCGACGGGCATCTATTCCCAGCGCATTGCCCCAGTAGATGTGATTGTCGAGCATCGCGGCCAGCAGGTTGTGCGCCGTCGTGATGGCGTGGAAGTCGCCGGTGAAATGCAGGTTGATGTCGGCCATCGGCACGATCTGCGCCTGGCCGCCGCCGGTGGCGCCGCCCTTCTGACCGAAGCACGGTCCGAGGCTCGGTTCCCGGAGTGCTATGGCGGTCTTCTTGCCGAGGCGGCTGAGCGCATCGCCGAGGCCGATCGTGGTGGTGGTCTTGCCCTCGCCTGCTTTGGTGGGATTGATCGCCGTCACCAGGATCAGGTGTCCCGGCGTGCGGCCGGTGAGCGACTTCACATAGTCGCCATCGAGCTTCGCCTTGTCGCGACCATAGGGCTCAAGCGCATCTTCCGGGATGCCGAGGCGGCCTGCGACTTCCTTCATTGGCTTCTTGATTGCGCGCCGCGCGATCTCGATATCCGACATACCCACTCCCAAACCCGCCATTTCAAGGACGCGACCCTAGCGAGGCGGACGTACCGAGCCAACAGGAGAGAGCATGAAGAGCTGGCCCAGGATCGACGGTACGTTGAACGACTATGTCGACGCCAACTGGCTTCGCGAGCCCCCGCTGCGCCGCCGGCTGCGCGAGGAGACGGCAACGCTGCCTCGCGCCGGCATGCAGATCTCTGCCCATCAGGGCCAACAGATCGAACTGCTGGCGCGGGCCATCGGCGCCCGGCGCGCCGTCGAAGTCGGCACCTTCACCGGCTATTCATCGCTGTGCATTGCCGCGGCGCTGCCGGAGGACGGCAAGCTCTGGTGTTGCGACGTCAGCCCCGACTACACGAAGGTCGCGCGCCGCTACTGGAAGGAGGCCCGCGTCGAAAGCCGCATCGAGCTCACGATCGGCCCCGCCCTCGGCACGCTCGACTGGCTGCTGGCGCAGGGACTGGCGGAACAGCTGGATCTCGCTTTCATCGACGCCAACAAGGACGAGTACGACGCCTACTATGAGCGCTGCCTGAAGCTGGTGCGGCGCGGCGGCCTCGTGCTGATCGACAATGTGCTGTGGGGTGGCGCGGTCGCCGATCCCGGCGACGTCGATCGCGACACGCAGGCGCTCCGCGCCCTCAATGGCAGGCTGAAGGACGATCGACGGATCGATCTTGCCCTTCTTGCCGTCGGCGACGGGATGACCTGCGCGCTGAAACGCTAGGCCCTCATAAGCTAGGCGTTGCCGAAGATCGGGTGCAGGACCTTGTCGCCCGGCTTGATGCCCAGGAGCTTGGCGCTGCCGCCGTTGATCTCGAGGACGGCGCGCACAGGGAACTGGCTGGGGATGGTCTCGGTCGAATGCGGCACGGCATTGGCATGGATCGACTTGATCGTGCCGTCGGCGGCGATGAAGACCATGTCCAGCGGGATCAGCGTGTTCTTCATCCAGAAGCTGACCGGCGCTTCCTTGTAGAAGTCGAACAGCATGCCCTCGTAGGGGCCGAGCTTCTCGCGGAACATCAGCCCGCGCGCACGCTGGACATCGTCCAGCGCCAGATCGACATCGAACTTGATCTCGCGGCCGCCGGACACCACCACCAGCGACGAACGCTTGAACTGGAAGTCGTTGGCGCCCTGCTGCGCCCAGGCGACCCCGCCGGCCAGCACGAGAGGCGCTGCGAGGAACAGGCGCCGGCTGAGCGGCGGCTTGGAAATTTCTTGTGCCATGGCCATGGAATAGAGCGTGGACGGCGATTTCGTCAAACCGATGACGCTTGCATGACGGAAGGCACCTACCCATAGTGACGCCGCTCATCGGGGGGAGCCGCCTGGCGGCTGAGAGGTCCGGAAGGACGACCCCGAACCTGATCCGGTTAATGCCGGCGTAGGGACTGGTGGCTCGTTGACGTCTTCGCCTGCTCTTTCGGTGCGTTCGGCACATATCGTCCTCGACGGCCATGTCGTGACCGAGGACCTGTGCCTCGATTTTCCCGGTGGCCGCACGACCTGCCTGCTCGGCCGCAGCGGCGTCGGCAAGACATCCCTGCTGCGCCATCTCGCGGGGCTGCTGCCGGGCACCGAAGCCGCCGGACCCGTCGCCTACATGGCGCAGCGCGACCTGCTGCTGCCGTGGCTCAGCGTGCTCGAGAACGTCCTGCTGGGGTATCGGCTGCGCCGCGACGGGGCGGCGCGCCGGGCCGCCGAGCCCCGGGCGCGCGCCCTGCTGGCTGAAGTCGGGCTGGGGGACCGGTTCGAAGACCTGCCGCACACCCTTTCCGGCGGCATGCGCCAGCGGGCGGCCCTCGCGCGGACGCTTTGCGAGGATCGGGGGATCGTTCTGATGGACGAGCCGTTCGGACATCTCGACGCGGTGACGCGGCTCGATCTTCAGGACCTGGCCGCGCGCCTCCTGGAGGGTCGTACGGTCGTGCTGGTCACCCACGATCCGCTGGAGGCCTTGCGGCTCGGCCACGAAATCCGCGTGCTGTCGGGCACGCCCTTTTCCGTGGGCCCGGTCATCGCCCCGCCTGGTGCCGTGCCCCGCGACCCGAGCGACGCGACGCTTCTCGCCCTTCAGGCCCGCCTCATCGGCGAACTGCGGAGCGGAGCGTGAGACCCCTCATCACCGCGCTGGGCCTGATCGCCGCTTGGGAAGCGCTCGTATGGCTGACTGGCCTGCCACCCTACATCCTGCCGCCGCCCTCGCGCGTCGCCGTGGTGCTGGTCCAACGGTTCGACCTCCTCGTCGAACAGGCCGCGTGGACGGCCAGCGAAATGCTCCTGGGGCTTGCGCTCGGACTCGTGCTCGGCGCGACGCTCGCGGTGATCTTCGCCGCCTCGGCCGCCTGGCGCCGCTGGGCATTGCCGCTGGTGATCGTCTCGCAAGCGATCCCGGTGATCGCGATCGCGCCCCTTCTCGTGCTCTGGCTCGGCTATGGCATGGCTTCCAAGATCGCCATGGCAGCGCTGGTCATCTTCTTCCCCGTGGTGAGCAGCCTCTATGACGGGCTGCGCCGGACCGATCCGGGCTGGCTGGAACTCGCCCGCACAATGAATGCTCCGCCGCGCGCCGTGCTCCTGCAGATCAGGCTGCCTGCGGCCTTGCCCGCCTTTGCCTCGGGCGTCCGCATTGCCGCGGCCGTCGCGCCAATCGGCGCGGTGATCGGCGAATGGGTCGGCGCCAGTGCAGGTCTCGGCTTCCTGATGACCCAGTCTTTGGCCCGTGGCCAGACGCCCCTCGCCTTCGCGGCCCTCACCATCCTCTGCCTGCTCGGACTCGCGCTCTATACCGCGGCGGACCGGTTCGCGCGGCGCCTCGTGCCCTGGCAATCCCATCAAGGAGACTGACGATGCAAATGATGACCCAGTTGATCGCCGTACTGGCGCTTAGTTGCCTGGCCCTTCCCGCGGCCGCGCAGGACAAGGTCCGCATCCTGCTCGACTGGTTCGTCAATCCCGACCATGCCGCGCTGGTGATCGCCAAGCAGCGCGGCCTGTTCGAGAAGCAGGGCCTCGACGTCGAGCTGATCGCGCCCGCCGATCCCAACGCCCCTCCCAAGCTGGTCGCGGCCGGCCAGGCCGACTACGCGCTCTCCTACCAGCCGACGCTGCAGATGCTGGTCGCCGAGGGCCTTCCGCTGGTGCGGGTCGGCGTGCTGGTGGCGCAGCCGCTCAACTCGCTTGTGGCGCTGGAAGACTCGCCCGTGAAGAGCATCGCCGACTTCAAGGGCCGCAAGATCGGCTTCTCCGTCTCGGGCTTCGAGGAAGCCGTTCTCGGCGCCATGCTGGAAAGCGCCGGCCTCACCCTAAAGGACGTGACGCTGGTGAACGTCAACTTCGCGCTCACGACCGCACTGATGAGCAGGCAGGTCGATGGCGTGATCGGCGCCTTCCGCAACTTCGAGCTGAACGACCTCGAACTGAACAAGGCGAAGGGACGGATCTGGCTGGTCGAGAAGCACGGCGTGCCGACCTACGACGAGCTGGTTATCCTGGCCAAGCGCGAGAGCGTCGATGTCCCTCGCACCAGGAAGCTGCTCTCTGCCCTCACCGAGGCCACGGCCTGGCTGACGGCCAATCCTGCCGAAGCCTGGGCGAGCTTCTCCAAGTATGGCAAGGACCTCGACAACGATCTCAACCGGTTGGCGTGGAAGGATACGGTGCCGCTTCTCGCGTCCGACCCGTCCGCGCTCGACCGTGCGCGCTACACGACGTTTGCGGATTTCCTCGTGAAGCGCGGCCTGATCAAGCAGGCGCCGCCGCTCGACAGCTACGTGCGCGAGATCAAATAGAGAGAACTCACGCGCCGCGGATCTCGACGACCTGCAGGCCCTTCTGGCCTTCGGCGATCCGGATCATCACCTTCTGGCCCGGCGCCAGCGAATCCATGCCGTGCCGCCGCAACACCGCGGCGTGCACGAAGATGTCGCCCTCGGTCGTCTCGCGCGTGACGAAGCCGTAGCCGCGTTCATTGTTGTACCATTTCACCAGTGCGGCGATGTAGTCGCCCATGGCGATGCCTTCGGGAATCGGCGGCGGCTTAGAAGTCGTGGCGACGACAGTCGATTGATCGACGTCGATCACCTTCATGACCTGCCACCCCTTCGGGCCGCGGACACCGGCGCATACTACCGTTGCACCGGGCTTGAGATCCTCATGCCCAGCCGCCCGTAGTGTCGTCACATGCAGGAACGCGTCGCTATTGTCGCTGTCCAGGGCCAAGAACCCAAAGCCTTTTACAGCGTTGAACCACTTGACCTTACCACGCAGCTCAACCGTACCGACGTCCCCGCTCGTCTCTCCCAGATGGGTCGTCATTCAACGATCCCGTTGTTGTTATGCAGAAATCGTAAACATGCTTTGTTGGATAAGCAACAGTCCTTGTACGGGGTTGCATCCTCACGCTAGACGAATCACCTGAAGTGTTCGCGGGAGGACCGACAAATGTTCAAGACCGATCTGTTCAAGGGCAAGCGTTTCCTCGTCACCGGCGGTGGCACCGGCCTTGGCCGCATGATGGTGGAGAAGTTCGTCGAACTGGGTGCAGACTGTGTGATATGCGGCCGGCGTGGCGGCGTCCTCGAGGAGACCGCCAGGCAGGTCATGGAGAAGTATCCCGGCCGCCGCGTCGACTTCCATGCCGTCGACATCCGCGTCGCAACAGCCGTCGAGGAGATGATCGAACAGATCTGGGCGACCGGCCCGCTCGATGGGCTCGTGAACAACGCGGCTGGCAACTTCATCTCGCAGACCAAGGACCTGAGCCCCCGGGCCTTCGACGCGATTGCCAACATCGTGCTGCACGGCACGTTCTACATGACCAATGCCTGCGGCAAGCGCTGGATCGCCGAGAAACGCAAGGCCAGCGTCCTCAGCATTCTCACGACCTGGGTATGGACCGGCAGCCCCTTCGTCGTGCCTTCGGCCATGTCGAAGGCCGGCGTCGCCGTCATGACCCAGAGCCTCGCTGTCGAGTGGGCGCGCCATGGAATCCGGCTCAACGCGATCGCGCCGGGTCCATTCCCCACTGAGGGCGCGTGGGCCCGCCTCAACCCGATGCAGGAAGGCGATGACAACCGCTACAACACGCGCAATCCGATGGGACGTGTCGGCCGTCCCAGCGAGCTGGCGAACATGGCGGCCTTCCTGATGAGCGAGGAGGTCGAGTACATCAACGGCGAGGTCATCGCGATCGACGGCGCCATGGGGATCATGGGCAACGGCACCTTCTCCCACATGATGTCCTACAGCGAGCAGGACTGGGTTCGCATTCGCGAACAGATCCAGTCGACCAACGCCGCCGACAAGGTAAAGCGCAGTTAGCGGCGGGTAGCTGCGCGGCCCCTGCCGACCTGTGGCTTTCCTGCAACACGCTCACACGATTGAGACGAAGCACCCCTCGGGCGCAGCAAAGTGGCTGTGTCTGCTGGGTCTCCGGCCTCAATTGAGCCAAAGTGTCATGGTGTTTTGAGGCTCCCAAGAACAAGCAATTTCCGGGTCCCCGAGAGACCAATCGTGCACTCCAGTAACAAGCCGGTAGACCTGTCCATCCAGCCTTTGCCCCGTCGGCAAATGCTGTTCATGGGCACTGCCCTGACCGGCTTGTTGATGGTCCCTCCGGTGTCGGCGCAGAGCGTCGAGGCCCGTCATTGGCAGGGCGCAGCGGCTGCCACCAGACAACCGGAACACGTGGTCGCCACGACAGTCGCCGAGTGGCGAAGCCTGTGGAGCCGGGTCGGCTCCCCCGCTCCCGACATGTTCGAGGCCGGCCGGATGAACGCCGTCGGGATCTTCCTGGGGCGTCGTGGTGGCGAAGGCTACGCCGTGAACATCCTGTCGACGGCGCGCCGCCGTGATCGCATCGTCGTCGTCTTCGAGGAGCGGATGCCCCCCGAAATGATGATGGCGCAGCGCGGGGCCGGGCCACGTCCCGTCGCCGGAGGTCCGGCCATGAGCGCTCCGTCCGCCCTCCCCCCGGGCGCCTCGGGTTTTGCCGCGCCCGGCGCTACCGCTTCGCTCGCCCCACCCCCGCCGCCCGCTGCCCGGCCCGTCGGCCAGCCGACCTCGCCCTGGGCGATCATCCTCATCAACCGGGCAGATCTCCCGGTCTCGGTCGAGCAACGCCTCTTCCGCTGATCTTCGGCTATTAGTGGGAGTGCCGGGGCACTCCCTTGGTCTTGGCGATCTTCTGATAGTTCACCGCAAAATCGAGGCAGGCGCCGCTGGCCAGCTGGCCGACGAACTTGCGCTGAAGCTCCTGCCACGGCGTCTGGCTCGGAACCACGTTCGGCTTCCAGGCCTTCTTGCGCTTCGCCAGCTCCTTCGCCGTGATCATGATGTTGGCGGTGCGCCTGCCGATGTCGACCCGGACCCTGTCGCCAGTCTTGAGAAGCGCGAGCCCGCCGCCCACGGCGGCTTCGGGCGAGGCATTCAGGATCGACGGGCTCGCCGAGGTGCCGCTCTGCCGGCCGTCGCCGATGCAGGGCAGCAACAGGACGCCGCCCTTAACCAGCCGGTCCGGCGGCAACATGTTCACCACTTCCGCCGCCCCCGGATAGCCGACGGGCCCGGCGTTTCGGATCACCAGGATGCTGTTGTCATCGATCGGCAGCTTGGGATCGTTGATGCGGTGGTGATAATCCTCAGGGCCCTCGAAGACGATGGCCGTGCCCTCGAAGGCGTCACGGTCGCCCTTGCGTTCCAGATACTTCTCGCGGAACTCCGGCGAGATCACCGAAGTCTTCATGATGGCCGAGTCGAACAGGTTTCCGCCGAGCACGGCGAAGCCCGCCTGGTCCAGCATCGGGCTGTCGTAGGTCTTGATGACTTCGCCGTCGGCCTTGATCGCGTGGCGCAGGTTCTGCGCCATCGTCTTGCCGGAGACGGTCAGCGCATCGCCGTGGATCTTCTTCTTGTTCAGGAGTTCCTTCATCACGGTCGGCACGCCGCCGGCGCGATGGAAGGCCTCGCCGAGATACTTGCCGGCGGGCATGCAGTTCACCAGCAGCGGGATGTCGTAGCCGATCTTGTCCCAGTCCTTGTTCTCGAGCTTCACCCCGATGTGACGCGCGATGGCGTTGACGTGCGGCGGGCAGTTGGTCGAGGCGCCCAGCGCGCTCGCGGCCACGATGGCATTCTCGAACGCCTTGCGGGTCAGGATGTCGGAGGGCTTCAGGTCTTCCCACACCATGTCGACGATGCGCTTGCCGGTCTCGTAGGCCATCTGGCCGCGTTCCTTGTACGGGCCGGGAATGGCGGCGCAGCCGGGCAGCGACATGCCGAGCGCCTCGGCCATGCTGTTCATGGAGAGCGCCGTTCCCATCGTGTTGCAATGGCCGACGCTCGGCGCACTCGACGCCACCATCTCGATGAACTGTTCCATGTCGATGCGGCCCGCTGCGAGTTCCTGCCGCGCGTACCAGACGATGGTGCCTGAGCCTGCGAGGCCGCCGGCGAAATGCCCGTCCAGCATCGGCCCGCCCGAGAGGACGATCGCGGGAATGTCGACCGTGGCCGCCCCCATGATCATTGCCGGAGTGGTCTTGTCGCAGCCGGTCGTCAGCACGACGCCGTCGAAGAAGTAGCCGTACAGGCATTCGACGAGACTGAGATACGCGAGGTTGCGATCGAGCGCCGCCGTCGGACGCTTGCCGGTCTCCTGGATCGGATGGACCGGAAACTCGATGGGGATGCCACCGGCGTCTCGGATGCCGTCTCGAACGCGGGTCGCGAGGTCGAGGTGATGGCGGTTGCAGGGCGAGAGATCGCTGCCGGTCTGGGCGATGCCGATGATCGGACGGCCGCTCCGCAGCTCGGCCAGGGTCAGGCCGAAGTTCATGTAGCGCTCGAGGTAAAGCGCGGCCATGGTCGGGTCGCCTTTGGCGTCGAACCATTCGCGGCTGCGCAAGGGGCGTTTGCCGCCGTTCCCGCTCTTCTTGCTGGCCATCCATTTCCTCCAGATTAGTTGCCGCAACCCTGAGAGAAGGTTTGCCGGAAGTCCAGCACCTCGCTTGAGGTCCGGCCGGTGCCGTGGGACTTTCGGTCATGAGCAGCTCCCCGGACATCGTCTGCCTCGGCGAACCCCTGATCGAATTCAACCGCCCGAAGGGAGGCGACGGCCACACATGGCTGCAGGGCTTCGGCGGAGACTCCCAGAACGTAGCGATCGCGGCGGCGCGTCAGGGCGCCTCGACCGGCTACCTGACCGGCGTCGGCCAGGACTGGATGGGCGACGCGTTTCTCGACCTCTGGAAGAGCGAGGGCGTGGATGCTTCGAGGGTCACGCGCCACCCGATGGCGCCGACCGGCGTCAGCTTCGTCACGCACAGCGCGGCCGGCCACAAGTTCGACTATCTGCGCAAGAACTCCGCCGCTTCCCTGATGACGCCCGCAACCCTCGCCGCGGACTACATCGCGGGCGCCCGGGTCTTCCACCTCTCGGCGATCGGCCAGGCGATCAGCGACAGCGCCCGCGAGACCTGCGACGCCGCCATCGACGTCGCCCGCAAGGCGGGCGTGAAGGTCTCCTACGACACCAATCTGCGCCTGCGGCTCTGGGAACTGGACGTCGCGCGTGAGGTCGTCGACGCCACCATCGCGCGCTGCGACATCGCGCTGCCCAGCCTCGACGATTCCCAACAGCTCACCGGGCTGAAGGAGCCCGAAGCGATCGCTGCCTACTATCTCGGACTCGGGGCGCCGCTGGTCGCCCTCAAGATGGGCGCCGAAGGTTCGCTGATCGCGACGCGCGAACGCAAGACCCGCATTGCCCCGCACAAGGTCGAGGCGGTCGATGCGACGGGCGCCGGGGATACGTTCGACGGCGCGTTCCTGACCCGCCTGCTGGCCGGCGACGATGCGGAAACGGCAGCGCGCTACGCCAACGTGGCGGCGGCGCTCTCGACCACGGGCTATGGCGCCGTGACGCCCATGCCCCGCGCGGGAGATGTGCTCAACGTGCTGAAGCGCGGCGCCTGACTCTCGGCATCAGGACCTTTACGAGGCGGCCGAACACGGTCGCCTGCTGAACGAGCCAGCCTCGCCCATTGTCGGCATCGACCGCGGCATCGTCGACACCGGTCGGCCGGGTCTTGCCGTCATAGATCGCCGTGCCGAACAGGATGTCCCAGATCGGGAAGACCGGCGCGAAGTTGTGGTCCTGGATATGGCGCTCGGCGGGCGTCGAAAGCGCGTGATGCAGGCGATGGAAACGCGGGCCGACCAGCAGCCGCTCGCCCAGCCACCCGAAGGACATGTCGACGTTCGCGTGCGACCAGCTTTCGATCAGACGTCCGACCATGAGGATGACGACATACTCGCCGGGCTGGACGCCGACGAACTGGGAGAACAGCACCAGGGCCAGCGTGACGATCAGATCGTCGATCACGTGATTGCGGTCGTCCGTCCACACCGTCATGCGGCGCTGGCTGTGATGCAGGCTGTGCAGCGCCCACCACCATCCGAAGGCATGCTGTCCCCGGTGCAGCCAGTAGGCGGCGAAGTCGTAGAGCACGAAGTAGACGAGGAACGAGGCGAGCGCATTGTCGCCAATCCAAGGAAGCAGCCGCTCCAGCCGCGGCGGCGAGTATCCCCAGCTCCGCACCGCCAGCTCGATCTCCTGCACCAGCGGGTAGGTCAGGATGAAGATCGCGAGCGGGATGACCCCGAGCTTGTTCAGCACCGTGTAGACGCGGTCGACCTTTATCAGCCCGTCGTCCCCGCCCGACTTCTCGAGCGGCCAGCGACGCTCGAAGTAACGCATGCCGATCGCGATCACCGCGATCTGGACGATGCCCAGCATGACGAATTCGACGGCGCCGTAGCCCGGCTCGTACCAGGCCATCAGCCCAAAATGGAACAGGACGGGGCTGACGAGGGTCTCGAACAGCCAGGCCTGGATCCCGACCCAGAAGTCGATCAGATCGCGCACCGCGCGCCTACTTGCGCTCGCCCGCCGTGGACGCCGCACGCACCGGCAGGCCGGCGCCGGCGGTGACGGTCGCCGTGGACTTCATCATGAAGACGCCATGCGGGGACTTGCCCACGGGGATGCTTCCGACGACCTTCATCGTATCGATGTCGACGATCGAGACACGGCGCAGGAACCGCTGCGTCACCCAGAGCTCCCGCCCGTCGGGCGTGATGTCCATGCAGTCGGGCCCGCCCGGTATGCGGACACTGGCGACGACCTTGGGTTCGTCCTTGGTGTCGATCAGGGAGACGGTGCCCTCGACGCGATTGCTGAGGAAGTAGTGCCGGCCATCGCCCTTCGGGAAGAAGTTGTGGGCGCCCTTGCCGGTCTGGAGGGTGCCCTTCACCGATCCGTCCTTCGGATCGACCGTCACGATCCGGTCCTCGCCGGTCAGCGCGACCAGCAGGCGCTTGTCGTCCGGCAGCATCACGATCCCCGCCGGCGCATTGCCGACCGGCGTGTTCCACTTGAGCGTCTGCGTCGCCAGATCGAAGGCGGCGACCCGCCCGCTCTGCTGCAAGGTGACGTAGACCGTCTTGGACTCGGCGTCGAAAGCCATGTGGCTCGGCAGCCCGTCGATGAAGATGCGGCCGGCGAGACGGAACCCGTCGGCGTGATAGATGTCGACATGGTCGAGCCGGTAGGCCGCCGTGACGAACCACTTGCCATCCGGGCTGAAGGCCAGATGGTAGGGGTCGAGGATGTCCTTCACGACCCGCTTGCGTTCGCCGGTCTTGACGTCGAGGACGAGGAGCTCGTTGGTTGCCGTCGATCCGATCAGCACATCCTTGCCGTCGGGGGACAGGATCAGATGGTGGGGTTCCCGCCAGACCGGCAGGCGGACCACCTCGGCGCGCGCGCTGCGGCTCAGGATGCTGTAGGACGCTTCGTCGGAATTCAGGATGATGACGGAATCGGCTCGTGCCGCCCCGCTCACCACAAGCGAAAACGCCAGCGCCGCGATCGACAACCTATTCATTTGGGTAGCCGCTGCTCCTTGAAGGCCTTGTTGAAGCACCTTTCCCGGGGTTCCGCTAGCGGCGTTTGAGCGCCGAGGCCGCGGCGGCCAGCCTTTCGACGCTTTGCCAGTCACCTGTTGCCACGGCGACACGCGGGGCAACCCAGGAACCACCCACGCAGGCCACGTTCGCGAGCGCGAGATAGGCCGGCGCCGTCTCCGCCGTGATCCCGCCGGTCGGGCAGAAGCGCACCCCCGACAGCGGCGCCCCGACCGCCTTGATCCAGGTCAAACCGCCAGCCGCATCGGCCGGAAAGAACTTGAGAATTTCGAAGCCAAGCTCCCTGAGCGTCATCGCCTCGGAGACTGTCTGGATGCCTGGCAGGAACGGTATGTCCGATGACCGTGCGGCCCTTGCGAGCGACTCCGTGCAGCCCGGGCTCACGGCAAAGCACGCGCCCGCGCGCTGTACCTGATCGAGTTGGGCCGGATCGAGCACGGTCCCTGCGCCGACGATTGCCTCGGGCACCTCGGCGGCGACGGCGCGAATGGCCTCGAGCGCCGCCTGCGTGCGCAACGTGATCTCGAGCACCGGGAGCCCGCCCCTCACGAGGGCACGGGCAAGCGGAACGGCCGTCTCGCGGTCCTCGATAGTCAGGACCGGAATGACCGGCGCGCGCGCGGCAATGGTCGCCATGTCGCCCGCCATTTTCCCGGTCCTGTCCATCGTCAAACGCTCCAGCCACCGTCGATCACGTTCACCGTGCCGGTGGTGAAGGCCGACTCGTCGCTGGCGAGGTAGGTCGCGAGCGAGGCGATCTCCTCGGCCGCCCCGAACCGGCCGGCCGGCTGGCGCTGGAGGAAGTACTGACGGGCGTCGGCGCCGCCGCCCCCGGCGGAAATCCGCTCGTCGAGCGACGGCGTCTGGACCGTCCCCGGACAGATCGCATTGCAGCGGATGCCCTTGGAGACATAGTCGACGGCGACCGACTTCGTCAGCCCGATGACGGCGGCTTTGGTCGTGCCGTAGATGAAGCGCAGCGCTGCGCCCTTCACCGACGAGGCGGCCGACGACATGTTGACGATCGAACCCGAGCCCTTGCCGAGCATGCCCGGCAGGAAGGCCTGGATCGTCCAGAACATGCTGCGGACGTTGAGGTCGAAGGCGAACTGCCACTGCTCGTCGGTGGCGTCCAGCACCGTTCCGTGATGGACGAAGCCGGCGCAGTTGAACAGGACGTCGACGGCGCCGGTCTCCACGGCGAGCCGGCCGATCGCCTCCTTGTCGAGAACGTCGAGCGGGCGCGCGGTGACGCCCTCCACGCCGGCCAGCGCCTCGAGCTTGACCGCGTCGACGTCGGTGGCCCAGACCCGGGCACCTTCGCGCGCGAATGCCCGCGCCGTGGCCGCACCAATCCCCTGCCCGGCCGCCGTGACGACGCAGGTCTTGCCCTGCAAACGCATTTCAGCTCTCCCCTGGCAGGCCTTACTTGATCAGGCCCTTTTCCTTGTAGAACTTCTGCGCACCCGGATGCAGCGGAATGCCCAGGGCCTGAAGCGACGTCTCGAGCCTGATCGCCTTGCCCTTCGCATGGCCCGAATCGAGCAGCTTGCGGGTGTTCGGATTCCACAGCGCGGCGGTAATCGCATAGATCAGCGCCTCGGGCTGCTTGATCGAGGTCGCCCAGATCGCATTCACGCTCACGGTCTTCACCCCGGTGACGTTCTTGTAGGCATCGTCCGGAATTTCATCGATCGCGAAGAAGGCGTGCTTCTTCACCAGCCCCTCCGCCTCCGGGCCGGCGATCGGCACGAGATCGATGCCGGTGGTCACCGCCAGTTCGGAGATGGCGCCGTTGGGCCAGCCGCTCACACTGAAGAAGGCATCGAGCTGCCCGTCCTTGAGTTTGTCGGCGGCCTGTTGCGTCTTCAGGTACTCGGCCTTCAGGTCCTT
>CAIYWM010000796.1 GCA_903929895.1 uncultured Alphaproteobacteria bacterium | reverse complement strand
TTGTCCCGTTGCGGCGTTTACTAGAGTCTCAAGGCACTATCTCTGTCAAAAGCGGATGCAGAGCGGCGGCAACATCGCACGCGGTTGCACGCAGCGGGCTGGCCTTCCGGAGTCGCATGCCCGCATCCAAGAACGTCTCTTCGCCAGCTCCTCGACCGCGTCTCCTGCGGCCCGGGGTGATCAAGAGGCGCTTCGTGGCGGTGATCCTGACCTATTCGCTGCTGACCGCCGCCGTGCTCGCCGTGCTGCTGCTGAATTTGCGCGCCGACGCCGTTACCACTGGCGAAAAGGTGCTGGCGGGCTACGCCGAACTCGCCAACGTCCAGACCGCCACGACCTTGCAGAACATCGAGCGCGCGCTCGAAGAGGCCGAGGAGATGGTCGCCTCGGAAACCCGCAAGCGGGATTCGGTGGACTTCGACGTGCTGCGGGTTCAGTTCCAGGACATCCTCGAGGGCCGCCCCTTCCTCACCTCGATCCAGATGGTCGACGCTCAGGGCAAGATCTTTCTCGGCCGAACCGCCGCCGATACCGGGCGCAACGTCTCTGATCGCGCCTATTTCATACGGCAGCGCGCCGAGCCTGGATCCAGGGTGCTGTGGGGCGTGCCGATCCGGGCGCGGTCCAACGGGGAATGGCTCGTTACCGTCACGCTGCCGCTGCGCCAGGCCGATGGGGCATTTGGCGGCCTTATCCTCGGATCCGTGCCGCTTGCGTATTTCGACAAGGTCTGGAAGATCGACGACGAGGTCCGGGGCCTGGCCATCTCGCTGTGGCGCGAAGACGGCGTGCTGCTCATGCGCAGCCCATTCGACGACAGGGTCATCGGCTCGCCGGACTGGGGCACCGTGCATTTTCCCAGAATAGAGGGTGGCCAGAGGAAGGGTACCTTCGAGGCGGTGAGCCGCCCCGATGGCGCGTTCCGGCTGGGGGTCTTCCGGCGCCTCGATGCCTATCCGTCCTTCATCCTTACCCTTTCCCAGGCGACCGACCGGGCGCTGGTGGCATGGTGGCGCGCCGTCTGGGTCGTTGTCGCCGGCTGGGCCGCGGCGTCGGCCGCCCTCGCGATCCTCGCGGCGTGGGCGGCCCGCGAGTGGAACGCGCGCCGCGCGTTGGAGGACCGCTACCGCGTCCTTTTCGATGCGACCCCCCTGGCGATGCTGGTGATCGACCGCGACACGAGACGGTTTCGCGCCGTCAACGACGCGGCGGTGGAACAGTATGGCTGGTCGCGTGAGGAATTCCTCGCGATGACGGGCGACGACCTCCACCCGCCGGCCGACGGAGAGGCCCTCGCGCTCGCGCCCGAGCTGCGGCATCGCAGGAAGGACGGCACGGTCATGACGGTCGAGACGACCGTGCGCTCGATCGACTTCGAAGGCACCGCCGCGTTGCTCTCGATGGCGCGCGACGTCACGGCGCGCAAGGCCGCCGAGAGGCATCTGGAGCAGATGGAGGGGCAGTATCGGGGGCTGCTGGAGGCCGCGCCGGACGCGATGGTGGTGGTCGACCAGAGCGGCGCGATCGTGCTCGTCAACGTCCAGGCCGAGACGCAGTTCGGTTATCGCCGCGACGAGCTGCTAGGTCAGCCCGTGACCAACATCATTCCCGAAGGTTTCGCCGAGCGCCTGGTGACCGACGCCACGCGCAGCGAGACCGACGCACTGGCGCAGGAGATCGGCACCGGCATCGAGCTGCTTGGACGTCGCGAGGACGGTGCCGAGTTCCCCATCGAGATCATGCTGAGTCCGCTCGAGAGTGCCGACGGCACCCTTCTGGTGACGGCGGCGATCCGCAACATCAGCGTGCGCAAGGCCGCCGAAAAGCATTTGACTGAGATGGAAGGCCGGTATCGCGGCCTTCTGGAGGCCGCGCCCGACGCGATGGTGGTGGTGAGCCAGACCGGCGAGATCGTGCTGGTCAATCTCCAGGCGGAGAAGCAGTTCGGCTATCGCCGCGACGAATTGCTG
>CAIYWM010000795.1 GCA_903929895.1 uncultured Alphaproteobacteria bacterium | reverse complement strand
GTACCTGGAAACGCTCAAGCGTGACCCGGCACTGTGGCCGGCGGAGCCGCGGGCCCGCGCCCGGGCGCGTCTGCTCGAACACAAATCCGACGAGGTCTATTTCCCGCACATCATCCGGCTGATGGGCGACCTCAAGGCGCCGGGCGCCCACGATGGGGCCGCGCGCTTCTATGAAGAGATGGAGCGCACGATCGGCCAACAGGAATGGATTGCCGGCGCCTATAGCTATGCCGACATCGCCTTCTACATGGCGCAGCTCTTTGGCGAACGGATGGGCGCACCGATCCCGGCCAGCCTGGCGCGTCTGCACGTCTGGCGCGACCGGATGAGCGACCGTCCGGCGGTGCGGCGGGTGGCCGGCGCCATGGGCCGCTATCTCCTGTCGATCGGACGCACCCTGCCGCCGTTCATGGCCAGGCTTGGAGTGAACCCGTGACAAGACCGCGTATCCTGTTCCTGCCCGGCGCCGGCGGCTCGCCTCAATTCTGGAAGCCCGTCGCCGAGGCTCTGCCCGACGCCTGGCTGAAGGAGCATTTCGGCTGGCCCGGCCTCGGCGCACAGCCCCACGATCCGGCGATCCGTGGAGTCGACGGCCTGAAGAAGCTGGTGACGGCGAAGATGCATGAGCCGGTCGATCTGGTGGCGCAGTCGATGGGCGGCGTCATCGCGGCGCGGATCGCGCTGGAGCATCCGGAGCTCGTGCGCCGCCTCGTTCTCTGCGTGACCTCGGGCGGCGTCGACATGGCGGGCCTCGGCGCCGCGGACTGGCGCGCCGACTACCGTCGCTCCTTCCCCAAGGCCACTTCGTGGATCACGGATGGAAGTGCGGCGCCGCCGCTGCCGGTGGAGAAGATGGCGGCACCGACCCTGTTGATCTGGGGCGACGCGGATCCGATCAGCCCCGTCGCCGTCGGCCGCCATCTCGCGGAACGTCTGCCGAACGCCCGGCTGGAGATCGTGCCGGGCGGCGATCACGACGTGGCCAGCACCCATGCCGACCGCGTCGCACGCCTGATCGCCCGGCATTTGGCCTAAGGCTTGACCGTCTTCTTCAGGACCGATTCGTAGACCTGCAGGATCGCCGAACTGTCGTTCCCGCCGAGGCCCATGCGGCGCGCCATGCGCTGCAGGTTGTGGGTGGCCGATCCCTGCGGCAGCGGCACGTCGAGTTCGTCGGCGAGCTCCAGGGCGAGGTGCAGGTCCTTGTGCGCGAGGTTGAGCGCGAAGGAGGGCGGCGAGAACTTGCCCGAGAGGGCGCGTTCGGAGAACGACTTGAATGCCGAGGAATTGCCGCTCGAACTTGAGATCACCTGCACGAGCTTCTGCGGATCGAGGCCGGCCGTGACGCCGAGCATCAGGCCTTCGGCTGCTGCGGCGGCGTTGCAGAAGGCCATCATGTTGTTCACCAGCTTGGCGACCGTGCCGGTGCCGAGTTCGCCCATGTGGATCACGTTGGCGCTGAACGACTGCAGCACCGGCAGCGCGTCGTCGAACACCTTCTTGTCGCCGCCGACCATGATGGCGATGGTCGCGGCCTCGGCGCCGACCGTGCCGCCGCTCACCGGCGCGTCGAGCATGGCGATGCCCTTGGCGGCCATGGCCGCGCCGATCTTCTTCACCATCGAGGGCGCATTGGTGCTGAGGTCGATGTAGGTCTGGCCCTTGCTGGCATTCGCCAGGATGCCGTCGTCGCCCAGGGTGACGGCCTCGACGTCGCGCGGCATGGGAAGCGACGTCATGACGATGTCGGCGCCCCGGGTCGCCTCGGCAACGGACTTGGCCGCGCTGGCGCCCAGGTCGGTGCAGGTCTTCACCGCCTCGGGGTTCAGGTCGAAGACCGTGACCGAATGATTGCTGCGCTTGATGAGGTTGCGGCACATGGGGCCGCCCATATTTCCGACACCGATATATCCGACCTTCATGGCTTCCTCCCGGAACGAGTTCTGCCGCTACTATACGACAGAAACATCACTCCCTTGCCACGGGGACCAGGACACCGGCAGGAATGACGCTTCATGCCGCGAAACTGCAGCCTGCAGGTCGCGTTTCGACGTTGTGTTTGGAGAGAATCCACGTGAGGGCATCTTGAAGGAGGGCGTGTGGGCGAGCCCTTGAACCGCGACGCCGAACGCGCCCGGTCCCTGCGAAGGGTCAAATTCGCGGCCACGTTGTTGCTCGTCGCCACCGCCGTGCTCTTCGTGGTGGCCCGGCACTACGAGCCGCTTCACTGGGCCTGGGGGTACGTGGCGGCCTTTGCGGCCGCGGCCACGGTGGGCGGGCTGGCCGACTGGTATGCCGTCGTGGCCCTGTTCCGTCGCCCGCTGGGACTGCCGATCCCGCACACCGCGATTGTGCCGCGCAACCACCATCGCATCGCGGAGAATCTCGGCGAATTCATCGAAACGAACTTCCTGGCGCCCGCGCCGGTCGAGGCGCGCTTGCGCGAAGTCGACTTCGCCGCCCTCGTGGCCGACTGGCTGAGTGACCGCGCGCGCAGTGCCGCGTTGGCCGGCTTTATGGTGCGGCTGGTTCCGCAGGCCTTGGCCGCCGTCGAACAATCCGGACTCAAGGGCTTCCTCGGCAAGCGCGCGATGGCCGAGCTCGAGCGGATCGAACTCGCGCCATTGGCGGCTGGGCTGCTAAGCGCCGTCACAGAGAGGGGGCGGCATCAGCGGATTCTCGATGAGTTTCTGGTGGCGCTGGAAAAGGTGCTGGCCGACGAGCAGACGCTGGCTGCCTTGCGCGAGAAGATCCGGCAGGAGCTGCCGGCGCTTTTCAATCTCTATCGCGCCGATGCCTACCTGCTGCACAAGATCGTCGCCTCGACCATGGCTTTCAT
>CAIYWM010000794.1 GCA_903929895.1 uncultured Alphaproteobacteria bacterium | reverse complement strand
TGGACATTTATTGGACGAGGCCGCTTGCGGCGCTTCGTACGTGTGGCCAACCCATTGAAAGGATTGGCGTTCCCTACGGGATTCGAACCCGTGTCGCCGCCGTGAAAGGGCAGTGTCCTAGGCCTCTAGACGAAGGGAACGAAGCCGAAGAGCGGCTGAGATAACGGCTTGGACGCCGGAAATCAAGCGAGCACAGAGCCCGCAGTGGTGGCGGCGTCGTCGATCTGCAGGCGAACCGTCTCGCGGCCGCCAAAACGGTCGATTTTGAGCGATCCGGCAACATGCAGCACGGGCCGCGCGGAATCCATCAGGGCCGGTCCCAGGGCACTCTGGTCGGCCCGGAAGGCAATGGCCTCGACCCGCCCGCGCTCGGCCCCCACCAGGGTGCAGCGGACATGCCCCTCTCCCACCGGCTTGGCAAAGCTCACGCGGACCCCGGTGAGGGCGAAGCGCGGCTGCGCATTGCCCGCCCCGAAGGGCCCGGCGCGCTCGATCATCGACACCAGCTCCGCGGTGGCGGCCCCCGGCGCCAGGGCGGCATCGATCCCGAGTTCGCGGACCGGCGGCGCGGCACCCAGCTGGGGCGCGATCCGCTCGTCGAGGAAGCGCGTCAGTTCGGGCAGCGAATCGCGCGCCACGGTGAGGCCGGCCGCCATGGCGTGGCCGCCGCCATTGACCAGCAACCCGGCCTGGCGCGCCGCGATCACGGCGGCGCCCAGATCGACGCCGCGCACCGACCGGCCCGAGCCCTTGCCCAGCCCGCCATCCATGCCGATGACGAAGACCGGCCGCGCGTAGCGCTCGACCAGGCGGCTGGCCACGATGCCGATCACCCCAACATGCCAGCCCTCGCTCTCGACCAGCAGCGCCGACGGCAGGCTCTTGGCATCCGGCCCGTACAGGCCTTCGATCCGCGTGATCGCCTGGTCGAGGACCTCGCGTTCGATGGCGCGGCGCTCGGCATTGAACTCGTCGAGCCGGACGGCCAGCGCGCCGACCTCGTGCGGGTCGTCGCTGGAGAGCAGGCGCGCACCGAGATCGGCCTGGCCGACGCGGCCGCCGGCATTGACCCGCGGCCCCAGCAGAAACCCCAGGTGATAGGCCTCCGGCGCCTCCTTGAGACGCGCCACGTCCGCGAGCGCCGTGAGCCCGGCATTGCGGCGCTGCGCCATCACCTGGAGGCCGGCCTTCACCAGGGCGCGATTGACGCCCAGCAACGGGACGACATCGCACACGGTCCCCAGGGCCACGAGATCGAGCCATTGCCGCAGGTCCGGCTCCGGCCGCGACTCGCCGTACCAGCCGGCCTCGCGCAGCGCGCGGTTGACGCCGACGGCGAGGAGAAAGGCGACGCCGACGGCGGCGAGATGCTTGTGCGGGCTTTCGTCGTCCAGCCGGTTGGGGTCGACCACGGCCACCGCCTCGGGCAGCGCGATCTCGGCCATGTGGTGGTCGATCACGATCAGGTCGAGGCCGGCGCGCTTTGCTTCGGCCAGCGGCTCGAAGGCGGTGATGCCGCAATCGACCGTGACGACGACCCGCGCGCCCTCCTCCCGGATCTTCAGCAGCGCCGGGGCATTGGGACCGTAGCCTTCCTTGCGGCGGTCCGGGATGTAGACGCCGATATCGCCGCCGACGGCGCGGAAGAACCGCAGCAGGAGCGCAGACGAGGTGGCGCCCTCGACGTCGTAGTCGCCGAACACGACGATGCGCTCGCCCGTCCGAACGGCGTGCACCAGCCGGGCGACTGCAGCGTCCATGTCCTTGAGATGCGACGGATCGGGCAGGAACCTGCGCAAGGTCGGCTCGAGGAAATCGCCGACCGCGTCGAGGGCGACATCGCGCGCCGCCAGCAGCCGGCAGATCGCGTCGGGCAGCCCATGGCGCTGTGCGATGGCCAGCGCCTGACGCTCGTCGCCGAGCCGCGTGGCCCAGCGCTTTCCCGTCAGCGAACGCTCGACGCCCAGAAAGGCCGGGCGCTCGATTCTTGAAACGTCGGACATGCGGCCACCCTAACCCAAGGCGCGGTGGACACGCGCCGGCCGTCGGCCGACGGAGCCGGGCTTACGCCCAGCTCGGCAGGCCGGTCTTGATCGAGAAATTATGGTGCGCCGAAACCCAGCGCACCGTGCCGGTCTTGGAACGCATGACGATCGAGTGCGTCTCGGCGCCGTTGTGGAAGCGGCGCACGCCCTTCAGCATCGACCCCGAGGTGACGCCCGTGGCCGCGAACATCACGTCGCCCTTGGCCATGTCGGTCATCGAGTATTTGCGGTTGAGGTCGGTGATGCCCCACTTCTTGGCGCGGGCCTTCTCGTCGTCGTTGCGGAACAGCAGCCGGCCCTGGATCTGGCCGCCGATGGCGCGCAGCGCCGCCGCCGCCAGCACGCCTTCCGGCGCGCCGCCCGAGCCCATGTAGATGTCGATGCTGGAATCGCCGGTCGAGGTGGCGATCACGCCCGAGACGTCGCCGTCACCGATCAGCATGATGCGGGCGCCCGCCTCGCGGACCTTGGCGATGAGCTCGGAATGGCGCGGCCGGTCGAGGATGCAGACCACGAGGTCGTTGACGTCGACCTGCTTGGCCTTGGCAAGGTCATTGAGGTTCTGCGCCACGCTCTTGTCGAGATCGACGATGCCCTCAGGCAGGCCGCCGCCGACCGCGATCTTGTCCATGTAGACGTCGGGCGCGTTGAGGAACCCGCCATGCTCGGCCATCGCCATGACGGCGAGCGAATTGGGCAGGCCCTTGGCGGTGATGGTAGTGCCTTCCAGCGGATCGAGGGCGATGTCGATCTTCGGGCCGCCGCCCATGCCGACCTTCTCGCCGATATAGAGCATCGGCGCCTCGTCGCGCTCGCCCTCGCCGATCACGACGGTGCCCTCGATATTCAGCGAGTTGAGCGAGGTGCGCATGGCGTCGACCGCAGCCTGGTCCGCCATCTTCTCGTCGCCCCGGCCCATCAGCTTCGAGGCCGCAAGGGCAGCCGCCTCGGTTACCCGCACCGCTTCCAGGGCGAGGTTGCGGTCCATCTTTCCGGTCTGTTCTCTCGTGTCGCTCATCATTTCCTCCGCGGCGCCTCCCGGCGCCCTCTAGAACGCCTCGATCCTGATTACGCACGGCTCCTCGGCGACGGCGCCGAGCCTGGCAATACGCGCCAGGGCGCGGCGCATCGCAGCCTCCTCGGTCTCGTGGGTGGTCAGCACCACCGGCACCTCGCCCGACTCCGAGCGTCCGCGCTGCAGCATCGATTCGAGAGAAATACGTTCCTTGGCGAGCGCACCGGACACGGCAGCGATCACGCCCGGCCGGTCCTGCACCATCAGGCGGATGTAGTAGGCGCCGACATGGCGATCCATCGGCGAGGCCTTCTTGGTCGCAAGCTTGTCGGCCGGCACCACGAAGGCCGGCATGTGCCGTCCGCGCGCCACGTCGACCAGGTCGGCCACGACGGCCGAGGCGGTCGGCCCCTGCCCCGCGCCACGGCCCTGGAACATCGTCGTGCCGACGAAATCGCCCTCGACGACAACGGCATTGAACACGCCCTCGATGTGGGCGATCGGCGTGTCGAGCGACACCATGCAGGGGTGCACGCGCTGCTCGATGCCATGGCGCGTCTCGCGCGCCAGCCCCAGCAGCTTGATGCGGTAGCCGAGTTCCTGGGCGAACTCGATGTCCATCGACGTCACGCGCCGGATGCCCTCGACGTGCACGCCCGCGAAATCGACCCGTGTACCGAACGCCGCACCGGTCAGCACCGCGAGCTTGTGCGCGGCATCGATGCCGTCGACGTCGAAGGTCGGATCGGCCTCGGCGTATCCCGCCGCCTGCGCCTCGGCCAGCACGACGTCGAAGTCGCGGCCGGTCTCGCGCATGGTCGTGAGGATGTAGTTGCAGGTGCCGTTGAGGATGCCGTAGAG
>CAIYWM010000793.1 GCA_903929895.1 uncultured Alphaproteobacteria bacterium | reverse complement strand
GTGCCCGTCGTCATGATCAGGCCGAAGGTCGCCAGCCGGTCAGACTGATCCGCCTTCAGGATGGCATTCCAGGTGGCGTGCATCAGCGCTGCTGCGAGCAGCAGCGCGACGATCAGGGGCTCGACGACCAAGGGGGCTACTTTCTTCTTGTTGCCCTCTACCTACGCCCGTGCCCAAGATCGAGAAAGGGCGGAAACGAAGACGAGGCATGCGATGACGATCGAGGCGTACAAGGCGGCGCGAGAATTCCTGCTGGCCCATCGCGGCGACTACGCGACAGCCTATCGCGATTTCCACTGGCCGCAGATGCAGCACTTCAACTGGGCGCTCGACTGGTTCGATGCCCAGCTGGCGCATGGACCGCAGGCCAACCAGCCGGCACTGACGATCGTCGGCGACGGCGCCGCGAGCCTCACCTTCGCCGAGCTGTCGGAACGGTCCAACCGCGTCGCCAACGGGTTGCGGGCGCTCGGCGTAAAGCGCGGCGACCGCATGCTGCTGATGCTGGGCAACGTGGCGCCGCTCTGGGAAGTGATGCTCGCCGCCATGAAGCTCGGCGCCGTCGTCATCCCGGCGACGACTCTGCTGACACCGGTCGATCTCGCCGACCGCTTCGAGCGCGGCCGCGCCCGCCATGTCGTGGCCGCGGCCGGCGAGACGGCCAAGTTCGACGGCTTCGACAAGAGCCTGACGCGCATCGCGGTCGGCGACGCACCCGCGGGCTGGCACGCCTATTCGAAGCTCCTCGACCACCCGGCCGAATTCACGCCGGACGGGCCGACCAATGCCGACGATCCGATGCTGCTCTATTTCACGTCGGGCACGACGGCGAAGCCCAAGCTCGTCCTGCATTCCCATCGCAGCTACCCGGTCGGGCATCTCACCACGATCTTCGTGCTGGGGCTGCGGCCGGGCGACGTGCATCTCAACATCTCCTCGCCGGGCTGGGCCAAGCATGCCTGGAGCTGCTTCTTCGCGCCGTGGATCGCCGGTGCCACGATCTTCATCGCCAACCAGCCGCGCTTCAACGCGCGCTACCTGCTGGATGCCATCGTCGCCAACCATGTCACCACGCTCTGCGCGCCGCCGACCGTGTGGCGCATGCTGATCCAGGAAGACCTGAAATCCTGCAAGACGTCGTTGCGCGAGGTGCTGGCGGCCGGCGAGCCGCTGAACCCAGAGGTGATCGAGCAGGTCGAGAAGGCCTGGGGCCTCACCATCCGCGATTTCTACGGCCAGACCGAGACCACGACCCAGGTGGGCAATCCGCCCGGCCAGCCGATCAAGCCCGGCTCGATGGGCCGCCCCCTGCCCGGCTACAGGATCCGCCTGCTCGACGCCGACGACAAGGATGCCGAGGAAGGCGAGATCTGCATCGACCTTACGCACAGGCCGGCGGCGCTGATGCAGGGCTACCAGCAGGACGACGGCTCGATCATGCCCCTGACTGGCGCCGTCTACCGCACCGGCGACGTCGCCTCGCGGGACGCCGAAGGCTATCTCACCTACGTCGGCCGCGCCGACGATGTGTTCAAGGCGTCGGACTACCGGATCAGCCCGTTCGAACTCGAGAGCGTGCTGATCGAACATCCGGCCGTTGCCGAGGCTGCCGTGGTGCCCGCCCCTGACGCGATGCGCCTGGCGATCCCGAAGGCCTACATAACGCTGACGACCAGCGGCAAACCCGACCGCGCCACGGCCCTATCGATCTTCCAGCACCTGCGCGGCCGCCTCGCCCCGTTCAAACGCATCCGACGGATCGAATTCGCCGAGCTGCCCAAGACCATCTCCGGCAAGATCCGCCGCGTCGAACTCCGCCGCGACGAGGAAAAGCGGGCGGCCGAAAACCAGCGCGGCGCAGGCGAATTCCGGGAGGAAGATTTCCCCGAACTGACGAAAGGCTGAGAGCCTGATAGAGTGGCGCCATGCTTCTCCTGATCGATAACTACGACAGCTTCACCTACCACCTCGTCCACTTCCTGGGCGATCTCGGCGCGCGCTGTGTCGTGCATCGCAACGACCAGATCACGGTCGACGAGGCGCTGGCGCTGAAGCCGGCCGGGATCGTGCTCTCGCCCGGCCCCTGCACGCCCAACGAGGCAGGCATCTGCATGGACCTGATCCGCGCCGCGGCGAAGGAACAGGTGCCGCTGTTCGGCGTCTGCCTCGGCCACCAGGCGATCGGCCAGGTGTTCGGCGGCCATGTCGTGCGGGCGCCCGAGCCGATGCACGGCAAGCTTTCGGGTGTCGCCCACAGGAACCAGAGCGTGTTCGAGGACGTGCCCTCGCCTTTCCAGGCGACGCGCTATCATTCGCTGATCGTCGACCGGAAGGACTTCCCCAAGGACCTCGAGGTCACCGCCGAGACCGGCGACATCATCATGGGCCTGCGCCACAGGACCTTGCCGATCCACGGCGTGCAGTTCCACCCGGAGAGCATCGCCTCGGAACACGGCCATAAGATCCTCGAGAATTTCCTCAAGATCGCGGGCGACCACCCGAGCCAGCAGAACAAGAAGGCGGCCTGATCCGCCTGAAGGAAAAGCCATGATCGATCGCCGCACGCTTGTCCTCTCGCTGGCGGCGACCGCCGCGTCTCCTCAAGCCTTCGCGCAGGCATGGCCCGCGAAGCCGATCCGCATCATCGTGCCGTTTCCCGCCGGCCAGGCGACCGACATCCTCGCGCGCATGATGGCCGACCAGCTCACCAAAGCGCTGGGTCAGCAGGTTATTGCGGAGAACCGGCCCGGCGCGGGGGGCCAGATCGGCGCCGACGTCGCGGCCAAGGCGACGCCCGATGGCTACACCCTGCTGATGGTGACGATCTCCACCCACGGGATCGGCCCGGCGCTCTATCCCAAGCTGCCGTATGACCCGCAGAAGGACTTCGCGCCGATCGCCAATATCGGGCTGACGCCGCAGGTGCTGATGACCAGCCTTAAGAGCGGCATAAACTCGGTCGCCGATCTTGTCGCCAAGGCCAAGGCGGGCGCCGATCTCAACTACGGCTCCTCGGGCAATGGCTCGGCCAGCCATCTCGCGGTCGAGATGCTGAAGAGCGCCGCCGGCATCAAGCTCACCCACGTGCCGTTCAAGGGCAATGCCGAGGCCCAGCTCGCGCTGCAGAGCGGGGACATCCAGCTCCTGTCCGATGCCGTGCCGGGTGCCGTCGGACCGGTGCGATCC
>CAIYWM010000792.1 GCA_903929895.1 uncultured Alphaproteobacteria bacterium | reverse complement strand
GGGCCGGGCGTGCCGCCGGGCTTGCGGTTCTGCAATTCCTCCACGGCCTTCTTCAGGCTCGTGACCTGGTCTTCGAGTTCCTTGATCCGGCCCTGAGAGCTGGCGGCCACCTTCTGCGAATTCTCCGTCCAACGCCGCATCTGAAAGGTGATGCGCAGGAGTTGGGACAGTTGGGTCGCGTAGGGGGCGACCTCCACGGGGGCGGGCGCGACCGCGGTAAACGACTGCACCGTTTCATATCCCTGGTCGACATAGGGCTCGGGCAGGTCTTCCGCAGCCGCGTCGGGATACGCTCCGCTATCGGCGAGAGCGGGAACCGAAAGACACAGCAGACACAGAAGCATCAGCGTGCGCATGGCGATCTCCATTGTCGAAGGGACGGACTTGTTCATTTCAGGGTCATTTCCTGCGCGGCGCTCTCGCCCTGCTTCAACTCGACGACCGCCGTGCCGGCTCGGCCCGTCTCGTCGGCCGCGGCGATCCGGTATCGGCCGGCGGGCAGAATGGCGGAGAAGTCGCGTCGTGTTCCGGCCTCGACGATCGGCTTTTCGGCGAAGCTCCCGTCCAGCGCGGCAGGGAAAAAGGAGATCACGACATTGAGCGGGGGAGCGGCGCCGGCCGGCGGTGCCGCCGAGACCGACAGCCGGCCGGCCGCGAGGTCGATGCGCTCGTTCGCCTTGGCGCCTGGCGCGAGTGTAACGCGCCGGGTCATGACGGCCGCGCCGGAATTCAGCGTCACGTCCCATTCCCCCGGCGTCAGGACGAGGGCGGGGGAGGCTTCGGCCTTGTTTTCCAGCGCGGGCGCGGCCTTCACGTCGCCGATGAGCTTCACCGGGCGCACCGACCAAGTCGCGTCGCGCCAGTCGGTGAAGGGCAGGGCGTCGGGACCGAGCGCGCCCGTCAGCACGAGTTCGGCCGATGGCAGTTCCAGCCGGACGGTCGTGGTTTTGCCGGACTGGGCCACGAGATCCTGGGAGAGCGTCGCGCCGGAAATGAAGAGGTGCGCCTTGTAGGGGCCTGCCGCCACGAGGAAGGTCGGCCGCGCGATGGCCTCGGCCCTCAGCGGAGGCTGTCCCGCGTTCGTGGGCTCCAACGACCAGGACAGGCCGGTTCCGCTGTCGAGCGGCCGGTCGGCTCCCGCCGTGCCCGCTTCGAGAGTCACCTTGCCGAGGTCGAGATCGAGAGTCGCCTGCACCGCCTTGCCGGCGGCGACGGTGATTTCCTTTCGCGCCGTGAAGCCGCCGAGGGAGACCGCGACGTCGTAACGCCCCGGCGCCAGCATCGCGGCGAGCGCCAGCACGGGATCGAGTTCGGCCGGACCCTGTCCGTCCTTCGGCACCAGCGTCCAGGCCGGATCGCCTTTGAGATCGGTATCCTTGAGATCGAGTCCCTGCGCGGCGATGACGGAGAGGCTGGCCAAGCCGGCGGCGAGCGCGATGTCGTGCCGTTCGTCCGCCGTGCCGGTCACGGTCACATCAGATTCGGTGCGGGCGTTGGCGATCGTCACGCGTACCTTGTAGGAGCCGGGCACCAGGTCCGGCGTCACCTCGGTTCCCTTGCCTTCGTAAGCCGTCTCGCCGTTCCTGGCCGTGACGGAGAAGAGGACCGGCCCGGGCACAGCCGTGCCGCCGACCGTGGCGCGCAGCGTCACCGGCTTCGGTGTCGGCGGTGGCGGTACGACCGGCTTTTCCCCGGTCTGCGCTGGCGGCGCGGGAGCGGCCGGTGCCGCAGCGACTGGCGGTGCGGTCTCCACGAGCGTCTTCAGCGCCTGTTCCAGACGGGCCGCGTCGCGGGTTTCGATCGCCCGTCCGCCGCCTTTATCGGCGATGCAGGCGAGTCTTTTCATCTCGCCGTCGGCCATGCCGAAGCCGACCACATGGAAGACCACGTTGGCATTCGCCCGCTTCAGCGCGTCGACCACGGCGCACGGATCCTCGCGGCAATTCTCCAGCCCGTCGCTGACCAGCATCACGACGCCGCCGTCGGCGGACAGCATGCCGGCCGCATGACGCAAGGCCGCGGAGAGAGGTGTCATTCCCGTGGGACGCAAGGCCGACAGGGACTTGCGGATGGCGAGCGCGTCGACCGGTGCGATCTTCTGCAAGGTCTCGATGTCGGTGCAATCGTCCTTGCGGCGGTGCCCGTAGGCGACGAGGCCGGCCGGGCGCTTCGCGGAAAAGAGGGTCAGCGTGTCCAGCACTACGCGTCGCGCCGCGTCGAGGCGGGTTTCGCGGCCGAGCGGTGTCGCCATGCTGCCGGAAGCGTCGAGCACGAGCACGACCGGGCGTTCGTCGCGAATGAAGGCTCTGTCGTCGGCGCTGCCGGTGCCGGCCGCGCCGGCCAGGAAGAGGGTCGCCAGCAGAGCGGCGCGTACCATGCCATGGCACCAGCGCCGGACCGTCGCCGTTCCCTTTGCGATGCGATGCTGTGGCATGAGCCTTCGCCTCGTTGCCGGCCGGGTGTCTGCGGCGTCGACGGGTCGTACGTCGACGGCTCACCTCCCGTTATCATCCGGCGAACGCGGCGGCGTTCGGATTTCGTCAGAATCGCTTCCGGAATCCGTCAGTCGGGATTTCGGGCCAGGCTGGCCGCGCGGAAATCGCGGGGCTGCGCGTCGTAACGCTCGTGAAAGGCTTCGTAGAAAGCCGACAGGCTGTGGAAGCCGCATTCGAAGGCGACGGTGACGATCTTGCAATGGGATTGGCCGGGGTCCGCCAGCATGCCGGCGGCCCGTTCGACGCGCGCGGTGCGGATCGATCGCGCCAGCGTGGTCTGCTTTCGGGCGAAGAGCTGTCGCACCGAGGAGGGCGACAGCCCAAGGTGGCGAGCCACCTCGCGGTCGCCGAGCGCCGGATCGGCGAGATGGCGGGCGATGTATGCCAGTGCCCGGTTGTACCGGGCATCGGTCAGCGCCTGGCCGTCATGAGCCCTGTCTCGGCCGCGGCGGTTCACGCCAAGGGCCAGCGCCGCGAGGTCGCAGAGCTGGTCGCCGATCAGTCCGGCTAGCCGCTGATCGGGCACCCCGCCGAGCGCGAGAAAATTGCGGGCGTATCCGGCGAACAAGGCGAGCGCCGCGCTTTCGGCGGGCACCACGCGCAGCGTCAGGTCGTCCGGATCGGCAAGGAGAGCCCCGAGCTTGGCGCGCGGCACTGCAACCGCCATGACTTCTCCACCGCCGTTCGCGCGGGCATGCAGCGGCGTGTCGGTCGTATGCAGAATGGCCGCGCCCGCCGGGGCGACGCACTCGGTGTTGCGCTGCCGGTAGCACAGCGTTTGTCCGGAGAGGGCAAGGGAGAGAATCACGAGATCGAGGCCGTGCTGGTTCGACGACATGTCGAACTGCGCGGAGCTGCCCTGGAAGCGGGTCGCACATGCTTCCAGAAGAGAGATATTGGCAAAGCGGCTGGGAGCGGACGGGGGGTGCTCGTCATGCACGCGATACCTGTGTCCGATCAGGCTGCCGTAGGCCTCATAGAGATCCCTGACGCTCGGCACATTCTCATCCGTGGACATCAAGACCGGTCCGCGAAGGGGAAGTTCCATACTGGGGTCTCTACTCCTGAAATCTCGACGGGAGTGTCGCTCGAAAACTCGCATCGAGACAAGACACTCCCCGGGTGTCTGGATCGCAGGTGACCTACGCTTACCGGCAGATCACCGGAATCATCGACTTCGTGAAAGTCCGCAACTCGTCGGCAGGCACGCCGAGGCGGGCCCGTATGCCGGTCGCGGTCAGGATCGCGCCGGCCATGCTGGCGCGCTCGGCAGGAGACGGGATGGGCTTCAGGTCGCTGTCGACGAAGCCGCGTTCGAAGGCCTTCTCGAAGCTGGCGAGGATCTCGTTGGCCGCTGCCCCGATCCTGGGATGGCTGGGCGATTCGACGGTTGCGGTGCCGACGACGATGCAGCCCGGCGGGTTGGGCGGCCTCGTGTAGATATCGATCGCGGCCTTGTAGAGGCGGCCCAGGCGCGGCAGCTTGGAAATGAAGATGGAGACGGAGTCGCCGAGGGCGGTGTCGCCATCCTGAACAGCGGCGCCCAAGTTGATGGGCGGACTCGCGGCCGCGTGCTCGAGAAGCTCAATCGAAACGTTTCCATTGGCAGCCACGGGTGAGGCGCCGGGCGCGGCTGTCCGAGAGACGGGGAAAGCCATAG
>CAIYWM010000791.1 GCA_903929895.1 uncultured Alphaproteobacteria bacterium | reverse complement strand
GCATGTCGTAGGCGGTGGCGACCTTGAGTTCGGGGTCGCCGATCATCGGATAGGTGACCTTGTGGCCCTGGGTCTCCTCGATGTCCTTCGACCACTTCTCGTGGTTGCCGACCGGATCGACCGACAGGCCGACGATCTTGGTGTTGCGCTTGTCGAACTCGGGCTTCAGCCCGGCCATGTAGCCGAGCTCGGTGGTGCAGACCGGCGTGAAGTCCTTGGGATGCGAGAACAGGATCGCCCAGCTGTCGCCGATCCACTTGTGGAACTCGATCGGACCCTGGGTCGTCTCGGCCTTGAAATCGGGCGCGGTTGAATTGATGCGAAGCGTCATGGTGAAGTCCCTCCAGTTTGCGGGGCGCACCTCAACCTCTCCGCCCAGCGCGGTCAAGCCCTGGCAGGAATCCAGCTCATAAGGCCCAGTCCACCATCAACTTCTACCGTCGTACCCACCAGATAGCGGCCAAATCTTTCCGAGAGAATCGCAACGGCGACCTGCGCGATATCGTCGGGCGTGCCGGCGCGGCCGAGCGGAATCTGCGCGACCAGCTCGGCGAGATTGTCCGCCACGAAGCCGCCGCCCGGAATCGCGCCCGGCGCGATCGCGTTCACGCGGATGCCATCCGGGGCCAGGACGCGTGCCAGCTCCTTCATGACCATCGTCATGCCGGCCTTCGAGGCGCTGTAGTGGGCCAGGTTGCGCGGCGTCTCGCGGTGCTGCGAGGTGACCAGGATCATGCGACCCTTGATCTTGTTGTCGCGCATGTGACGACCGGCTTCGCGGGCGAGGAAGAATCCCGAACGCAGGTTGATGTCGGTCATCAGGTCCCATGTCTCCTCGCTGACCGACAGCGGGGTGTCGACCTCGAGTCGGCGCGGGCTGGCGGCATGGACGAACAGGGAGATCGAACCGAGCTTTTTCACCGCCCCGTCGAGCAGCTCCTTCCAGCCGTCGCGCTTCGAGAGGTCGGCAGCAAGGAAATCGATGCCATCGTCGGCGGGTGGGGCGGCGATGTCGCTGCCGAGCACGGTCGCGCCCTCGGCCTTGAGTGCCTTGGCGATGCCGCGGCCGATGCCGCCGGCGCAGCCGGTGATCAGGGCGCGCTCGCCCTCGAGAAGTTTCATGCTCATGCCCGGCATGCTAGCAGGTCATCCGAAGGGAGACAGTATTGGCGAAGACGCGGCTGGACGTGGCGCTGGTCGAGCGGGGGCTCGTGGAAACACGCGCGGCGGCGCAGCGGCTGGTCATGGCCGGGCTCGTCTTCTCGAACGACCGGCGGCTGGAGAAGGCCGGGCAGCCCGTCGCCGACGACATGTCGATCGAGGTGCGCGGCCAGCTCCATCCCTATGTCTCGCGCGGCGGGCTCAAACTCGAGAAAGCGCTGGATCATTTCGCGATCCCGGTGACGGGCCGCGTCGCGCTGGATGTCGGCTCTTCGACCGGCGGCTTCACCGACTGCCTCCTGCAGCGGGGCGCGGCGAAGGTCTATGCGGTCGATGTCGGCACCAAGCAGCTTGCCTGGAAACTGCGCATCGACCCGCGCGTCGTCTCGATGGAGAAGACCAACATCCGTGATGTCACGCGGGCGGAGATTCCGGACCCGATCGACCTCGTCGTGTGCGATGCGTCGTTCGTGGGCCTTCGGCTCGTCCTGCCGGCTGCCCTCGCGCTCGCCACCCCCGGAGCGCATCTCGCGGCGCTGATCAAGCCGCAGTTCGAGGGCGGCAAGGGCCGCGTCGGCAAGGGCGGTATCGTGCGCGACCCG
>CAIYWM010000790.1 GCA_903929895.1 uncultured Alphaproteobacteria bacterium | reverse complement strand
TTCAGCCAGCGCTGGACGTCCAGACTCTTGGTCTCTGGATTGTACAGCCCGGCATTGAGGATGCGCGCGGGATCGACCTCGCCGTGGCGGACGATGGTGATCGGGGCCGCCGGGTTGAGGCGGCATAGTCGCTCGAACAGGGCTGCCGATTGCGTTGGCAAGACCAGATCGGTCTTGGTCAGCAGGAGGCGATCGGCGACGGCGGCCTGTTTGACCGACTCGATCTGCCGGTCGAGCGTGGCATCGCCGGTCGCGGCATCCACGGTCGTGATGACGCCATCCAGCCGGTAGGCCGAGGTGAGGGCCAGGTCGGACATCAGCGTGTGCAGGATCGGCGCCGGATCGGCGAGCCCGGTCGTTTCGATCAGCACCCGGTCGAAGGGCGCGATGGTGCCACTTAGCTTGCGCGCGATCAGGCCGCGCAACGTGTCGACCAGGTCGCCGCGAATGGTGCAGCAAAGGCATCCGCTCTTCAGCAGGACCATGTCCTCGGTCGACCTCTCGACCAGCTCATGATCGAGGCCGATCTCGCCGAACTCGTTGATCACGACGACGGTGTGCGCGAACTCGGGCCGGCACAGGAGCTTGTTGAGGACCGTCGTCTTGCCGCTGCCGAGAAATCCGGTCAGCAGCGACACCGGCACGAGCGGGCCGCGGGGCATGCCTCGTCTATCGTTCATCGGAATGACCTCGTCGTGCCGCGTCGGCCGTGGCCTCGGCACACCGGTCGCAGGTCCCGGTGCACTCGATGACCGGCCTCGCAATATGGAACTTGAGAGTCGACGCGTTGCTTTCGATCAGGTCGGCGAGATCGGGGCTTTCGACCGCCACCGAGCTGTCGCAGGTGTCGCAGAGAAACAGCACAGGCGACCCGGGACGATCCGGATGATCCCGCAGGATGTAGGCGTTCCGGCTCTCGACGCGGAGGATCGAGCCGATCTCCAGGAGGAAGTCGAGCGCGCGGTAGATCGTCGGAGGCGTGTGTTTCCGGCCGACTTCGTCCTGGAGCAACACAAGCAGCGCATAGGCCCCCAGGGGACGGGTGGAGCGGGCAATGATGCGCAGGACCGCTGCACGCAGGGGCGTGAGCCGCAGTCCCTTCTGTTCGCAAACCGTCTGGGCAGCCTCAAGGGTCTGGTCGACTTGCGCGGTCGTCTCGGGCGGCGTCGATGGAGGGAGTTGAACCATGAGCTTCGGCCTTGCCTGATGCGTAATGCATCACATGTGGAAACCGCTATATCGGTCAGCTCCATCCCATCTGGCGGGCGACGGCCCCGAGCAGCAGCACGCTCGCGGTGGCGATCACCACCAGCGACGAGGCGACGGCGATCGCCCGGCCGAAGGCGGTCGACCGATCCTCGCCGACGATGAGCCGATGGGCGAGCATGGAAGCCATGCCGATGGCGGCGAGCGCCAGCGCCATACCGGCCGCGATGGCGATCACGCCGACGATACCGGCCCAGAGAACGTCGAGCGCCAGCGACAGCAGCACCAGGATCAGCGCACCGGCGCAGGGCGCGGCGCCCGCAGCGCTCAGCAGCATCAGGCCGGAGCGGCGATGAAGGAATCCGGCTGACCTGGCATCGGCCAGACGGGGTGGGTGAGGTGCATGATCGTGATGATGTGTATGCGTGCCATGGTCGTGCCCGTGGTGATGCCCATGCCCGCCGTGGTCGTGGTTGCAGGCAGCGGTCTCGCCTCGCAGCCCGGCCCGCAGCCGCCATAGTCCGACGGCGAGGATCAGGAGATACGATGCGATCTCGACCAGCCGCGCGTGAGCGAGCGCGCCGAACAGTCCGACAACGCTCATGAGCTTCAGGCTGGTCGCCAGGATGAGGGCCGACAGGGTGTGGGTGATGGCGATCCAGGCGCCGGCGAAGAGGCCCTCGATCCATCGCCGGGGCTCGGTCCCATCGAGGAAATAGGCGACGATCACTGCCTTGCCATGTCCCGGACCCAGCGTGTGCACGACCCCGTAGCTGAAGCAGAGCGACAGCAGGATCCACAGAGCTGCCGCCGACCCCGCTCCGCTGCCGACGTCCTGAAGCGACGTCGTGAGCTGGTGCTGGATCTGTCTCTGGTACGCCGCCGATTCTCGGGCGAGCCAAGCCAGCCCGTCGGAGGAGACCAGAGCGAAGCTCAAAGCGGCCAACAGCGAGAGGCCGAGCCAGAAGAAGGGCGACTGAACGGTCGCCAGGGTCCTGATTCTCATGACGCTTTACCCCGACTTGGGAGACGGCGGGCCTAGAGGGCGGCGTGGAAGAGGTCGCGATAGACCTGGGCG